>JAOPWI010000158.1 GCA_025965755.1 Frankiales bacterium
GGCGCGCACAGGTTCCCTGGAGGCTGAACTCTCGGCCCACCCATCCGTCGGCATATGCCTCACCGGCGGTGGTCACGCCAGTCGGCCCGCCGGTGGTAGGCGCTCCCACTTCGTGGAAGCCACCGGAGACGTCGTAGACCAAGGGCCATCCGCCCCGCGGGACCTGCGCGACGGACGCGACCGTTGTCACGGCGACCGGTCCGAGGTCGGAGTTGGCCGCCACGATGGGCGACAGAACCGCTTGCCAGTCCGCTCCGGGAGTCGGATCGACGACGAAGACCGGCCGTCGCTCCAGATTGCGGCCGTGGGCATGCACGGTCTGGGCGACGATGTCACGCGTGCCGGCGCGGGCACTCATGAAGTACACACCTTCGACGTGGTCGCCGTACGTCTCGTCGAGAACGACCGAGGCGGCGGTGAGCACCGCCACGGCCGCCACCACAGGCGCCAGCAGCCGCGGACGCCGCCCGAGCAAGGCAGCGGAATACGCGACGAGGAGCACGGTCACCACGAAAGGGGCGTACAGCCACCGAGGCTCGACCCGAATCGTCACCGACACGGCGGCCAGCAGTGCGAGGAGCAGGCCGGCCCCCATGAACAGGTCACGCCGAGGACCGTCGGTCGTGAACCAGTTGCCCCGCGGCCGGCGGCTCAGCGCGAAAGCTGTAAGCGGAAGCAGCACCGTGACGACCGTGACGACGGCCGACAGTACCTGGAAGACGACGGGCAGGGCGGGGAACGTGAGCCCGTCGAGGTAGGCCGGCCCGACGTTGATGCCCGAGACGTTAGCCCCCCCGAACAGCAAGTGCTCGGCGCCGGTCCGCCAGGTGAAGCCCAGCTCCGTGCTGCTCCCTGACCCCACCAGCAGGGGGAGGTCCAGCGCGTAGGCGCGGATCGCGAGGTTGAACGCCACCACGCCGCAGAAGGCGGTAGCCAGGGCAAGCCGCACCCGCACCCGCAGCGAGGTTTCCGTCAGCACCAAGGGGGCGAGGACGCCGGCCAGGACGACGTAGCGCTCGTGCGTGTGGATGAGCAACGTGAACCAGCCCACGGCTGCCCACAAGTGGCGGACCCGCGCCTCCGCTCGAAACCAAACTAGGCCGCTCGCCAGAAGGACCACGAACACCAGGCTCAGCCCCTCGACCGGGCCGATCACTTGCGTCACCTGGTAGTAGGCGAAGCGGCTCGTCATCGTCAGCAGGCTCAGGGCGGTGGCGAGCAAGCGGCTGCCCGAGACCTTGAGGACCAGGCGGTACACGAGCAGAACGAACAGGGCAGTGAGCCCGACGTTGAACCAGAAGTAGCTGGAGTAGTCCTTGCCGTACAGTGCCTTGAGAAGGGTGAACAGCGACGTGAACACCGGTCGCCACCGGTTGGCAGTGGTATCGAGGACACTCCGGTCGGCCAGACCGACGGCGGGGTCCGTCCAGCGGTTCACCGCTCCCACGTCGTCGAACGCGATGGCACCCTCGCGCACCGGGGAGAACCAGGCGACGGTGGACGCGACGAGCAACAGCGGGCCGATCCAGGCGCGGATCGGCGCCGGCACCGCCGCAAGCGCTCGGGTCACCGAACGCGACGCCACCGCACGACGGGAGGGGCGAATCGGCTTCAGCCCCGGGCGCCGGGAGCCGCGGGCGTGAATCTGCGGGACAGGTCCACGGACTCCGCCGCCCAGGCGGCGCCTCTTCTTCGCACGGCTGCTGGACATTCCCGCGATGTTAAGGGGAAGGCCGAACTGGGATCCCCTCCGACGTCCTTCCCTTGACATCGCCGGGACGTCAGCGCCGGCTGACGCTCGCCATCAACGCTGAGAGGGCGTCCCGGGTCGCTGTCAGCCCGTAGCGGCGTTCGACCGCCTGCAGCCCGGCCCGGGAAGTGCTCAGCCACAGCTCGTCATCCTCGAGGAGCCGCAGGACGGCCGCCGCCTGTTGCGCCGGGGCGTCCGCCACAAGCACGTCCCGCCCCGCCTCCAGGCCCATTCCCTCCACACCGACCGCCGTGCTCACCAGTGGGACGCCCTCCCCGAGGGCCTCGCCCACCTTCCCCTTCACGCCGGCGCCGTAGCGCAGCGGCGCGACGACGACGCGCGCCTGGTCGTAGTGAGAAGTCAGCTCCGGGACCCAACCGAGAACCCTGACGGCGTCTCCGTCTAGGGCCTGGATCTCGGGAACGACGTCTGCGCCGATCACGGTCAGGACAGCGTCCGGGCGCCTGTCCCGCACGAGCGGCAAAACCTCCTCCACGAACCACAGGACAGCGTCGATGTTCGGGTTGTGGCGAAAACCCCCGACGAACAGCAGGCCGCTGCGGCCAACGGGACCCGGCACGTCCGCGCGAGCCTCGTGCACGTTGCCCAGGACCAGCACCGTGGCGCCCGGCGCCTCGGCGAGCAGCACCTCCCGCTCGTAGTCGGCCACCACCACCGTGGCGTCGCTGCGGGCCACCAGGGCCAGCTCGCGGTCGCGCCACTCCGCGGCTGCATAGGCCGCCGCGGGGTCACCCGTCAGATCGGCCCGACGCTGTTCACGCACGTGGTGCAGGTCCACCGTGTCGTAGACGACAGGCACGCCCGGCAGGGCGCGACGCACCTGGTCCAGGTGCTCTCCGGCCACTCGCGCGCGGGACAGCAGCACCAGGACGGTGCCGGCTGCGAGCTCGGCCAG
>JAOPWI010000167.1 GCA_025965755.1 Frankiales bacterium
GCTGGCGAGCAGCGGCGACTACCTCTGGTACGGGCATGTCGGCACCGCCGGCGTGGAGGAGGCGGTGGTCGGTGCGGTCTACACGTCGGCGTTCGCCAACCACCTGGCCTTCGTGACGCCCCGGCGCGTGCTCGACACCCGCCGGGCGGGCGCCGGCCTCGAGGGCGGCGCGCCCAACGACGGCCGCTCGCGGGCGACCGGGCGCTTCGACAGCGCCGGCCGGCTGCTGGCTCAGAGCGCCCTGGTGCTCGACCTGTCCGAGCTGGTGGCCGACGGCGCCGGCGTGCTCGGCAACCTCACCGTGGTCGGCCCGGGCGCCAGCGGCTTTCTCGCCGCCTACCCGGCCGCTCCGGGCAACGACACGACCGGCGCGGGTCGCCCGGCCGTCTCCAGCCTGAACTTCGTGCGCGGCACCCCGGCGCTGGCCAACTTCGCTCTGGTGGCCCTGGGGGAGGGCAGTCGCATCAGCATCTACACGACGACGACGGCTCACGTGCTGTTCGACGTGGTCGCCTTCAGCGTCTTCGACCCGTTCTCGGCCCAGGACCCGGGAGCCGGGACCGCCGGGCGGTCGACCCGGAGCGCGCTCGGTCGCCGGTAGGCGGGCTCAGGCCGCCGCCGACTCCCCGGTCGGCGCGCGGCGCGGCTCGTCCTCGGCTCCGTCGGTGAACTGGGCCATGAGCGCGTCGACGTCGACGTTGTCGTCGTCCCAGGCGCCCACGGTCAGCCCCTGGGTGGTCGGCAACTCGAACCACACGATCTTGCCGCGGCCGGCCGGGACGACGCCCCAGCGGCTCGCCAGGCTCTCGACCAGGCGCAGCCCGCGGCCAGTGGTGGACTCGTTGTCGTAGCGGCGCGGGCGCGGGACGGCCGGTGAGCCGTCGCTGACGCTGACCCGGACCACCTCCCCCTCGCGCGACAGCTCGACGGTGTAGGCGGTGCGCGCGTGCAGGATGCAGTTGGTGGCGAGCTCGCTGACGAGCTGCTCGGCCGTCCATGCCAGGGCGTCGAGGCCCCAGGTGTCCAGCGTCTGCTGGACGAAGCGTCGGGCCCCGGCGACCTCTGCGGGGGTGGGCGACAGGGTCCGGGAGGCCGTGCTCACGCCGGCAGGGTAGCCCCCTGCGGCGCACGGGTGGGCAGGACTGGCCACCTTGACCTCCCAGGTCATCGGCGCCCGCGGTGCGCGGAACAGCATCGCAGCGGACGCAGGACCGACCACGACAGCGGGCCCCTGCCGCACATCGGCAGGCAACGTCCTGAGGTGGAGTCGCCGCCGGTCGCGGAACCGGTTGCGCCGGATCCCGGTCGCCCTGCGCGCCGGGCCGGCGCCGGCCGGACCTCGCCACGAACGGGCGGGAATGCTCGGGTCGAGCGGTCCCCGTGACGGGTCAGGCGGCCCGGGCTTGCGGCGAGCGGCCGGGGTAGACCTCGGCCTCGTCCGGGAATGCCGCGAGCAGCGCGGCCTGGGCCAGCTCGCTGAGCTCCTCATCGAGCCGGCCGCCGCCCGAAGGCGGGGCCGAGCCCAGCTCGACCCACACGGTCTTGCCGGCCGGCGCCTCGTGCACCTCAACCCCCCAGCGCTGGGCGATCTCGTCGAGCATCCGCAGCCCGCGCCCGGTGGTGGCCTCGGCGCCGTAGTCGCGGGTGACCGGCAGGCGCAGGGAACCGTCGCTCACCTCCAGGCGCACGGTGGTCTCGGTGAGCGCCACGCGGATCTCAAAGGCGGTCCGGGCGTGCAGCGCGCAGTTGCTCGCGAGCTCGCTCACGCACACCGCGGCGGTCCAGCCGAGGTCGGGGTGGCCCCACGCCCGGAGCAGCGACTCGACGAAGTGGCGGGCCGTGGGGACGCTGCTGGTCATGCCCGGCAGACGGACCTCGGCAGCCAGCATGCGGCAGAGACTAGGCCGTGCTGCACAGGTCCGTCAGGGGCGTTCCTCGGGCTCGAAGGTGGCCCACGCGGTCGTCCCGTCGCCGGGAATGTCCTCGACACCGGTGGCGCTCGAGACCTGCTCGACGAGAAAGAGCCCGCGTCCCGACTCGGCCTCTGCGCCCGGCAGGGTGGCGGCCGGCCGTGGCTCGCGGGACGCCTCGTCGTGGACCTCGAGCCGGACGCCCTGTCCGCGCCGCCGCAGGCGTACGGCGAACGGCGGGCGGCCGTGCCGGACGGCGTTGCCGACCAGCTCCGAGACGGCCAGCAGCAGCGGGTCGAGCAGCCCCGGCAGGCCCCAGGCGCGCAGGGTGCGGCGGGTCTGGGCACGCGCCGCGCCGGGCGCTGTGGCGTCGGCGGGCAGGTCGAGCTGCACCGTGGCTGGTGGCTCCGCGCCCGGGTCGGGGGTGGGCATGGCCGGGTCCTTCCCCGTCCCGGCTCGGGCAGTCCTCTGCACCCCTGGGGGGTATGGCTTGCATACCCCCCAGGGGTGTGTTAGACAGGACCGGTCGACACGGAGGAGCGTCACGTGAGCGAGCCGCACCAGCATGGCTACAGCAGCAACAAGGCGGCGCACCTCAAGCGCATGGCGCGCATCGAGGGGCAGGTCCGCGGCATCGCCCGCATGATCGACGAGGACAAGTACTGCATCGACGTCCTCACGCAGGTCTCCGCGGTCACCAAGGCCCTGCAGGCCGTGTCCCTCGGGCTGCTCGAGGAGCACATGGCCCACTGCGTCGCCAACGCCGTGGCGGCCGGCGGCGACGAGGGCGCGGCCAAGCTCAAGGAGGCCTCCGCCGCCATCGCCCGCCTCGTCCGTTCCTGACCACCCGCCCGCCCACCCCCCGGAAGGACCACCGATGAGCACCGAGACGTACACCGTCAGCGGGATGACCTGTGGCCACTGCGTCGCGTCGGTGACCGAGGAGGTCAGCGAGCTGCCGGGCGTCACCGACGTCGCGGTCGACCTCGGCTCGGGCCGCCTGACCGTCACCTCCGCCGAGCCGCTGGGCGCCGACACCGTCCGCGGTGCGGTCGAGGAGGCCGGCTACTCGCTGGCCGGCTGACCCCGCCCCTGCGCCGCACCGACTGAGAGGGCCCCGACATGGACGCCGCCCGCACGCTCACCACCTACGCCGCCGGCCTGCTCGTGGTCTTCGGCGCCGCGGTCGGCGTGGGCCGGGCGGTCGGGCCGGTCG
>JAOPWI010000200.1 GCA_025965755.1 Frankiales bacterium
TGGGCCTGCTGCGGTGGACGCCGGCCGCGCGCGCGCTGCGGCTGCGGCTGGCCGCCTGCCGCAGCGGGCTCGGCGAGCCGTGGCCCGACGTCGGCGACGAGGCGTTGCTCGCGGCGCTGGACCTGTCGTCGGCCCGCTCGCGCGCCGACCTGCAGCGCCTGGATGTGGTGGCGGCGCTGCGCGCCCAGGTGCCCTGGTCGGTCGCCGGGCGCCTGGACGAGGTCGCGCCCGAGCGGATCGAGGTGCCCAGCGGCTCGAAGGTGCGGGTGGACTGGTCCGACCCGGAGGCGCCGGCGCTGCCGGTCACGGTGCAGGAGGTCTTCGGCTGGCGGCAGGCGCCGGTCGTGGCCGGGCGGCCGCTGCGCCTGCACCTGCTGTCGCCCGCCTCCCGGGTGGTGGCCGTGACCAGCGACCTCGCGTCGTTCTGGACCACCGGCTACCCCGCCGTGCGGGCCGACCTGCGCGGTCGCTACCCGCGCCACGCCTGGCCGGAGGACCCGGCGGCGGCCTCGCCCGCCCGCCGGCCGCCGCCGCGGCGGTGATCCGCCCGCTGCCTGGGTAGGGCGCCGGTCGATCACCCGGCCCACTCAGGAGGAACCGTGAGCAGCCCGCACCCGTACGACGCCCGCCAGGGCAGTGGCGACCCGAAGACCGACCCGGCTGCCGTGGGGGAGCGCAGCGTGGAGCAGCCCGACGGGGACGGGGGTGCGGTCGTCCACCAGGAGCCGGTCCCGGAGCCGGGCACCGGGGCCGGCGGGACCTGACCCGCGAGCAGCCCCCGTGGGTCGTGGTCCACTGCGACGGACGTCACCCACCACGACACAGGGAGCTCCATGTCAGAGCAGGGAAAGGGCCCGCTCGCGGGCCTGCGGGTTGTCGAGCTGGCCGGCATCGGGCCGGGTCCGTTCTGCGCGATGATGCTGGCCGACCTGGGCGCCGACGTCGTGCGCGTCGACCGGCCAGGTGGCGGCTCCGGCGGGGCCCGGGAGTCACTGCTCAACCGCGGCCGGCGCTCGGTCGTGCTCGACCTGAAGAAGCCGGCCGGCTTTGACGCGCTGCTGCAGCTCGTCGACACCGCGGACGTGCTGCTCGAGGGCTATCGCCCCGGCGTCACCGAACGCCTCGGCGTCGGGCCGGACGTCTGCCTGGAGCGCAACCCCCGGCTGGTCTATGCCCGCATGACCGGCTGGGGGCAGCAGGGGCCGCTGTCCCAGGCTGCCGGTCACGACATCGGCTACATCGCCCGCACCGGCGCGCTGCACATGCTGGGCAAGGCCGGCGGCCCGCCGGAGCCCCCGGCCAACCTGCTCGGCGACTTCGGCGGCGGCGGCATGCTCATGGGCTTCGGCATCTGCGCCGCCCTCTACGAGCGGTCCGTCTCCGGCAAGGGCCAGGTCGTCGACGCGGCCATCGTCGACGGCACCGCGACGCTGATGGCGATGCACTTCATGTTCAAGGCCATCGGCATGCTGCAGGACCAGCGCGGCGTGAACATGCTCGATGGTGGCGTCCCGTGGTACGGCGTGTACGAGACCAGCGACGCCGGCTGGATGGCGGTCGGCTCGCTCGAGCCGCAGTTCTACGCCGCTCTCGTCGCCGGGCTGGACATCCCGGACCTGCCCGACCGCGACGACCCCAGCACCATGGCGGCCCTGCGCGAGGCGTTCACGAAGCGCTTCAAGGAGCGCACGCGCGACGAGTGGACCGCGACGTTCACCGACACCGACGCCTGCGTCGAGCCCGTCCTGACCATGGCGGAGGCGGTCGAGGACGAGCATCTGGCCGCCCGCGGCACCTACGTCATCCGGGACGGGCTGGCGCAGCCGGCGCCGGCCCCGCGCTTCTCGCGCACGCCGGGCGCGCTCGACGCGCCGCCGCCGTTGCCCGGCGAGCACACCGTCTCGGCCCTCACCGAATGGGGCGTCAAGGACGTCGACGCGCTGGTCGAGCAGGGCGCGGCGATCCAGAGCTGATCTACGGCCCG
Source organism: Frankiales bacterium (assembly GCA_025965755.1). Classification (GTDB taxonomy): domain Bacteria; phylum Actinomycetota; class Actinomycetes; order Mycobacteriales; family SCTD01; genus RYN-170. Next base: position 1,985 of record JAOPWI010000200.1, read on the forward strand.
CGCCCCGGTCCTACGCTGCCCGCCATGGCGGTGGTGGTGGTGACCGGGGCGACGGGCACGTTGGGCGCTCTCCTCGTGCCCGCGCTGGTGCAGGCAGGCCATGAGGTGCGCGCGATGACGCGCACCGCCGGGCGCGTCCGGTCCGCCGGCGCGACGGAGGTGGTGGCCGACGTGCGGGTGCCGGCGTCGCTGCGTCCCGCCCTGGCCGGGGCGGACGTGGTGGTGCACCTGGCCTCCAGCGCCCGGGACAGGCGCCGCACGGACGTGGACGGCGCCCGCAACGTCATGATCGCTGCCGACGGCGCGCGGGTGATCTGTCTGTCCATCGTGGGGTGCGACCGCACGCCGTTGGCCTACTACCGGGCCAAGACGGCGGCCGAGGAGGCCGTGCGCGCGGCGGGTGGCCGGGTCGTCCGGGCGACGCAGTTCCACAGCCTGCTCCGGACCGTGTTCGCCCCGCGGCTGCTCGGCCGGGCCGTGGTGCCGGCCGGGCTGCGCTTGCAGCCCGTCGCGGAGGAGTTCGTCAGCTCGGTGCTGGTCGAGGGCGTCGCCGATCCGGCCGCGCTGCCCGACGAGATCGGGGGCCCCGAGCAGCTCGACACCGCGCAGATCGCCCGCAGGCTCACCGGCCGCGCGCCGCTCACCGTGCCGGCGCCCCTGCCCCTGGTCCGGGCGGTGCGGCGCGGGTCCCTGCTGGCCGGCCCGCAGGCCCGCACCGGCGGCTCGCCGCTCGCCTGAGCCGGGACCCGCCACCCCGGTGGCGGGCGCGGCGGCCCGTACCGGTCAGCCGGTCCGGACGCGCCGCGGCCACGCAGCGGCGCACGATCCGATCGCGTACAGTTGCTTTGTGCGCAAAGCATCGGGCCGTCGCGGCATCCTCGAGCGGTTCCTCTTCTCCTTCATGGGCCCCCCGCAGCTCGGCGACGTCAACGCTCCGCCGGCCGACCTGCCGGTCGTGCCCTCGGCCCGCTGCCCGAAGTGCCGGCTGCCGTACGACGAGCACGAGGTCGTGCGCGATCCCGGGCTGACCTACACCCGGTGCCCCGCCGCCGAGCCCCGCTGACCGCTCAGGCGCGAAACAGCGCGGCCAGGCGCAGCGCGACGTCCGCCGGGGGCACCTGGCGGGTGAACACCGAGGACGCGCCGGCGGCCAGGAACGCGCCGACCCGGTCGCTGTGAGCGACCTGTGCGGCCACCAGGGTGTCCGGCGAGTAGGACAGCACCTCCTGCACCACCTGCTCGCCCGGCAGCATCGCCAGGGTGTCCTCGACGAGCACCAGGTCGCAGGCCTCCGCGACCACCAGCCCGACCGCGTCGGCCCCGTTGTCGGTGTGCGCGATCACCTCGATGCCGTGGGCGTCGAGCACGGAGGTGACCTTCCCGACGAACCACTCGTTGCGGTGCGCCACCACGACGCGCGGTCCGCGACGGAGCCCGAGCACGTCGCCGGACAGGCGCAGCTGCTCGTGCGAGCGGGACACCAGGGCGGCGTGCTGCCGGCGCAGCACCTCCAGCCGGCGAGCGGCGTCCATCCGGAGCTCACGGGTGCGCGAGCCGGCCTCGGCGGCCGCCTCCGCCACGGCGCGGGCTCTGCAGAAGGCGTCCACGGCGCGTAGCTGCTGGGCCACCAGGTTGCCCGGCGACCGCTGGGACCAGGCAGCGGGCGTCGCTGACGAGGCGTCGGTGAGGGTCACGCTGTCTCCGCACTCTCGAACGGGGACGACCAGCGCGGTCGCCCCCGAGGTCTGTCACTCAGACGGGGCGACGGCTGCTGCTGAACCGACCTCGGGAGGGTAACGGCGAGCCGGCTCGGAAGGCAAGGTTCACCGAGCCGGGCGGCTTTGCCCGACCGCACCAGCCGGTCCGCTGCGGCATCGGTGCGGACCGACGTCGGCGGCAGCGCGTCGCTGCCGATCCGCTCCGTGCCGCTAGACCCGGACCGTCAGGCTCTCGCCCAGGACGGTGAAGCTGACGAACAGCGTCGGCGGGTCGACGCTGCCGCTCAGCGAGACGCCGACCAGGCTCTGCCAGCTGCCGAGCAGCGGCTTGTAGCGCACCGCTCCGGAGCCGGCGAACGCCACGTTCACCGTGGGAGGCCCGGAGCCGCCGGAGACGCTGACGCTGAAGCTGCCGGACGCCGTCACCCCGACCTCGACCAGGCCCAGGTCCAGGCTCGAGCTCGCCGGGCCGTACGCGAAGGCCGCCGTCAGGGAGTAGCTGCCTGCGGTGCTGAACGAGCCGGTGACGAGCAGGTAGCCCGGGATGCCGAACAGGTCGCGCACCCCGACGGCGAAGCTCAGCGTCGCCGGCCCCCGCACCGACGCGGAGAACGCGACGTGCGCGGTGACCGAGCCGAGGACGCTGGCCAGCCGGCCGCCCACGACGAGGTCGGCGCTGAAGGCCGCGTAGCCGTCGGAGCTCAGCGCGACGTGCACCGACGCCGTCGCCAGGTTCGGCACGTCGAGGGTGGCCGTCGCCAGCAGGCCGGCCCGGTAGAGGCACGTTGCGGCGCAGCTCGCCGGTGCCAGCGGGGTGCCGGCGGCCGTCGCGGTCCCCGGGTCCGCGTTCCGCGGGGCGACGTCGCGGTAGAGGGCGAAGCGGCCGCTGCCCATCGGGTAGTCGCCGACCGTGAGCTGCGCGGAACCCACCAGGCGGAACAGCGTGCCGTAGTGGGCCGTGCGGCTCAGCTGGCCCGACAGCGCGACGTCCACGACGCCGGGAACGCGGGCGGATGCGGAGGCCTCGACGGTGAGCTCGCCGCCGGACCGTTCGACCGCGAACTGGACGGTCGGCAGCACGAAGCCGGAGATGACGGCGGAGCCACTGCCGGTGAGGGCGAAGTCGCCGTCGCTGGAGAAGCTGCCGGCGACCTGGATGCCGCCCGCGACCTCGCCGAGGCCCAGGTGCAGGTCGGCGGACAGGTCGGCCCAGGTGGTGCCGCCGAGGCGACCGACGACGACGTCGGCGGCTGCGGTGAAGCCGGCCAGGCTCACCTGTACGTCGGTGGCGGCGAAGCGGAAGTCACCGGGCGCGGCGTCGCGCGGAGTCCCCTCCCGGTCGAGGATCTGCAGCGGCTCGGCGCTGTCCGCGCCGGGAGCGCGGTAGGCGACGGCACCGGCCAGCGTCGCCGAGAAGACCCCCGGGACGTCGACGGTCGCGGACAGGCTCAGCCCGGTCGGGCCGATCCGGCCGGTCGCTGCGGCCAGGGTGCGCCCGTCCGCCACCGCGGAGCCGTCGAAGGTGATGTCGGGCGCCTCCCCGGTGCGCAGCAGCACGTCGAACGTCCCGCGCAGGGCGAGGCTGCCGCCGGCCACCTGAAGCGGCGCGTTCAGCCGGATGCTGGCCCGGGCCTCGTCGAAGCGGCCGTTGGCGATCCGGAAGGCGAACTCGGCCTGCTGCGGGTTGCCCAGGATGTCGAGGTCGAGCGAGGCGCGCGCGGAGACGCTGGTGCCCTCGGCGTGGAAGTCGACCGCCAGCTCGTTGACCTGGAAGCCGCCGAGGTCCGGGGTCCTGAAGCGGCCGCTCACGTCCAGCACCCGCCGTCCGGCGGTGAGGGTGAACTCGCCCTCCACCTCCGCGGTGACGCCGAACGCCTGTACGGCTCCCTCGAGCTGCACGGTGACGCCGTCGCTGACCTTCTCCAGCCGCAGGTGCGTGCGGTCGACGGTCAGCGGGCCGAGGGCGAACGCGCCCACGTCGATGTCGGCCTTCACCGTCAGCGGGGACGTGGTGAGCGTGAGGTCGGCGGACACGGGAACGGCCGCGACCGACCCGTCGAAGTGGATGGTGAGACCCGCCGGGTAGCGGTAGCGGCCGACGCTGCAGCCGGTCGGCGCGATGACGAGCCGGGCGGAGTTGGCGGTCACCAGGCCCAGGCGGGCGAGGTCGAGGACGGCGGTGGTGCTCGCGCCGCTGCCGAGCTCGATGGCGAAGCACGGGTTGGCGAGGTCGATGTTGGCCACCAGCGTCACCGGTGTGCCGGGGACCAGGCCGATCGGGTCGGCGATGCCCGGTGGCAGCTCGACGCTGCCGGCGAAGCCCAGGCTGGGCGTCGGGATGCCGGTGCCGAAGACGATGCCGATGGCCACCGTCAGGTCGTGCACGACGAGCCCGGAAACGCCGAAGGCGTCCCGCCAGCCGGTCGCCGAGGTCAGCGACAGCTCGCCGCGCAGGGTCTGCGAGGACGGGGCGTAGGTGGCGGTCAGCGCCAGCTCGAGCGCCTGCGGCTCGGTGGACCCCTCGGCGGCCGCGACGAGCAGCCGGGTCGGGGCCGACAGCCCGACGGTGACGGCTCCGGCCTGCAGCGCGAGGCGGATCTCGACGCTGTCCAGGCTGAGGTCGCCCGCCCCGGTGCTGACCAGGTCGACCCGCGGGAAGGTGAAGCGCGCGGTCAGGTCGGCGGACGTGCCGCCGAGCACCAGCGTGCCGGAGAGGTACGCCGGCTGCAGGTCGTCGCGCCCGACCGCGTCGGCGAACCACGACGGCGCCCCGACCCGGCCGAACAGCCGGAGCTGGTTGGCGCGCAGCCGCTCGGTCCTGCCGCCGAAGGTGATCGTCGTGTCGTACGACGACAGGCGCAGGCCCGCGTCGCTGACCGTCGGCGCACCCGGGAACGGCGTCCAGGCGCCGACGTTGAAGGCGACCAGGTAGCCGGCCGTACCGAAGCGGACGAGCGCCGACACGGGCGTGCCGTTGAGGGTGGCGTCGCCGGCCACCTCGACCCGCAGCACCCGGGCGCCGGCCGCGGCCGGACGACCCTCGACCGGGCCGGTGGTCGGCGCCGGGCCGTAGTCGAGCGAGAACCGGGTCCGACCGATGTCCACGCCGCCGGGCAGCCGGATCGCGCCGAGCGTCTGCGTGCGCAGCGCGACCGTCTTGCCGGCGGTGTCCACCGTGCCGGTCAGGCTGGCCCGCACGGTGCTGGCGCCCGCGGTCACGGCGACGGTGCCCGCGACGGTGAGCACGGCGGCGCACCCCGGGCCGGCCGCGCCCGCGGCGGGGCAGGTGCCGGTGATGCCCAGGACCAGCGCGGTCAGCTGCACCTCGGAGATGCCGGGAAGCGACGCGGCGGTGACGCCGACGGTCAGGCCGAAGGCGGTGCCGGCGGCCGACCGGGACAGCGTCCCGGACAGCGTCGCGCCGCCGAGCGTCAGGCCCGGGACGAGGTCCACGTCGGCGGCGGTTCCGCGGACCGCGAGCGACCAGGTGCGCGGGTCGGTGAAGGAGAACGCGACGCTCCCGTGCAGCACCGCGGTGCCGGGCGTGAGGACGGTCAGGCTGCCCGAGCCGCTGAACCGGCTGCCCGACCAGTCGAGGACGGCCGTGGCCAGCGTGACGCCGCGGCCGAGCTCGACCGGGCCGGCCAGCGTGCCGCGGGCGGTCACCACGGCCGGTCCGCCGGCGGCCCGGTCGACGGTGCCGACCAGGTCCAGCCCGCTGCCGGCGAACCGGATCAGCCCGGTGGTGGAGACGCGGAGCGCGAGCGCGCCGTCGGTCCCGTACGCCCCGCTGAGCGAGAGCGTCGGCGCGCCCTCCGGCGGGACCGGCAGGCCCTCCGCGTCCTCGGCGGTGGAGGTCCCGTCGGTGGCGTCGTACGCCACCATGGCCAGCGCGACGGACGGCACGCCGCCGTCGGTGCCGAGAGTGAGCGTCGCGCCGGCCCGCCAGGCGCCGGGCAGCTGCAGCACTCCCGGCAGCGGCAGGTCGCCGGCGGTCAGGGTCCCGGAGATCGTGCGCGGGGCCGCCGGCGCGCCGGGCACGGGGAAGCCGACGGTGAGCGAGCCGCTCAGCGGCAGCACCACGCCGGACAGCGCCGGGTCGCCCGGGAAGGACAGCTGGCCGGCCGAAAGCGTCAGCGCCCGGGCGTCCGCGGACGCGCTGAGCGAGGCGATCTGCAGCCGGCCGAACAGCGTCGCCGACCCTTCCAGGCTGACGGTCGTGGCGTGGGTGCACGGGCCGGGGGTGACCGTGCCGCTGGTCACCTGCAGGACGATCCCGCCGCCGAGGTCGAAGCCCTGCAGCGAGCGCACGGCGTTCGCCAGGCCGCAGAGCAGGGTGGGCGGCGCGCCTGGCCCGTACGCGACCGTGATGGTGCGCGAGCCGGTGCGGCCCTGCCCGTCGGTCGCCGTCAGGGTGAACGCGCTGGCGCCCGAGCTGCCGTCCGCCGGGGCGGTGACGGTCAGCACGGGGCCGCTGGAGGTCGAGCCGGCCAGTCCGGAGCCCCGGGTCCAGGCGAAGGTGAACGGGCCGTTGCCGGCGGCCGCGCCGCGCACGACGAGCGGCGTGCCGAGCAGGACGGTGCCGACGTCGTTGACGAGGTCGGTGCTGACCTCGGGGCCGGCGGCGGGCGACACGACCAGCCCGGTCCCGGCCGACCGCGCGGTGAGCGTGGCGCCCAGGGCGCTCACCCCCACCTGCAGGACGAGCGAGCGGCCCACGTCCGCGGCCACCGGCGTGTAGGTGAGGCCGCTCGCCCGCACGTCGCAGTCCGGTCCGAGGCAGCTCAGCCAGGACGGGGCCAGCGTCGCGCCAGGCTCGCTGTAGGTGCCCGGCGTGCCGGTGAGGAGCAGCCCGACGACCGGCGCCTGGGTGCCGGTCAGGCCGGTCGTCGGCGCGGTGAGCTGGGCCAGCGTCGCGGCGGCGACCGTCACGAGCGGGCTGTAGGCGGTGGCCGTGCTGGTCGGGTCGGCGGCGACCGCGACGGTGTCGCGCAGCCGCAGGCTGGTGCCGGCGTCGGCCGGGGTGACCGGGTAGTTCCCCGTCACCGGCGCCCCGCCGGCCACGAGGTCGACGCAGGTCGACGGCGCGTCCAGGTCGCAGCGCTGCCACACCGGGGTGTGCGGGCCGACGGCCGGGAACGCCGCCCAGACGCCGGCCGTGCCGGACAGCACGCTGCCGGGGCGCACGCCGGTCGTGGGGGCGACCGACGGGTCGGTCAGCAGCGCCGGAGCGGGTGCCGCCAGCGACACCGGGTTGGTCACGGCGATGCGGTAGTCGTGCAGGGTCCCGGCGCCGGGGAACGTGACGGCGCCGTCGCTGACGAACAGCAGCCGCCCGGCGGCGAAGTCCGCCGCGTCGACGGTGTGGTCCAGCCCGCCGCGGCCCGGCGTGCCGGTCACGTCCACGCAGCCGGCCGGGGTCGTTGCCGGGTCGGCGTCGAGCAGGGTCGCGCCCGTGCCCGTGCAGCGCACCCAGCGACCGCCGACGGTCACCTGCGGCACGTACGTCGCGGGCACGCCGGTGACGACGCTGCCGGGGCCGCTGATGACGCCGTCGACGTACGCCGGGGCGGTGGGCGGCGGCACACCGGGCGCGACCAGGACGGGTGTGCCCCCGCTGACGAGGACCAGGACGGCGGTGCCGGTCAGGGCGCCGGACGTCGCGGTGACCCGCACGGTCGGCTGCGTGCCGACGTCGGCGAGGGTCAGCGGGTACGACGGGTCGGTCGCGCCCGCGATGCTGGTGCAGGTGGGTGTGCAGCGCAGCCACTGGTGGGCCAGCGTGCTCGTGACCGACTGACCCGCGCGGGCCGTGCCCGTGACGTCGGCGGTGACGACGGTCCCGGGACGGGGCGGCGCGCTGCTCGTCACGTCGCCGGTGACCGTGAGCCCGACGGACTCGACGGTGCCGGCACTGCGCGTGGTGGCCGCGGACAGCCCGGCGACGACGGCGGTCGTCGCGGTGACCGCCAGCTGGCTGCCGTCGTCGGCTGCGGTCACGGCGTAGCTGCTGCCGGTCGCCCCCTGGATGAGCGCGCAGCCGGTGAAGGAGGTGGCGCCCGCCGCGCAGCGCAGCCAGCGGTAGGCCGTCGGTGCGGGCGTCCCGGCGGTCACGACCACCGGGGCGGTGGCGGTCAGCACCGCGGTGGCCGGCACGGTCTGCGCCGAGGAGGTGACGTAGACCGGCGAGGCGCCCGCGGTGGGCAGGTAGGACACGACCGGGTCGGTGGCGACGTACGGGTCGCCGACGAACGTCCCGCCGGTGGCCTCGGCCGCCGTCTCGGCGCTCGTGTACGTGCTGTTGCCGTTGGCGAGGCTGTTCGTGGCCGAGGCGACCGGCCACAGGCGGCGGCCCGCGTCGGCGTTGACGGGCAGGTAGTCCCTGCCGCCCGTGCCGGTGCCGGTGCGCGAGCTGGTCGGGGTCGCCCGGCACGCGTCCAGAGTCTGCAGCGGCAGGCACGACCACCACTGGTACGACGTCGCCGAGACGGTCAGCAGCGCCTCGAGGGCGTCGTCGGCCGGGGCGTTGCCCCAGCCGGGGCCGGACGCCCGGAGCAGGTGCTGCCCACCGGCCCCGCCCGGCTGCGGTGCCGTGAGGACCTGCTGCACGGTCGGGGCGGCCGGCGTGGAGGCGTACGGCTTCGGCGGCTGGATGGTGCCCAGGGCGTAGCTCACCGAGATGGTGCCGCCGGACCTGAACAGGACCGCCACCCTCAGCGGACGGCCGACGCTCCACACCGGGAGCGCCCGCACCGGCGCGTCGGACGAGGTGGACACGTCGACGCCGTCGACCGTGTAGACGATGAAGTCGGTAGAGAGGGCGGCAGCCGGGGCGACGGGGCAGACGAACGTCGTCGCGACCGGGCCCGTCACCGTCTCCGGCTGGAAGAGCGTCCCCGTGCCGTCCAGGTAGGGCATGACCCAGCCGGCGACCGGCTGCCCGTCGCGGCCGAAGTTGAAGCGGCGGTCCAGGCACGGGTAGGTCGTCAGCGCGCTGGCGCGCAGGTTGCCGCCCGTCGACCGGGGCTCGGTCATCCGCGGCCGGGATCCGAGGAGGGGCCCGGCCCCCACCCCGGCCCCCACCCCGGTCGCCAGCATCGACGCGACCCGGAGCCCGCGGGCCCCGGCCGCCGGCACCGGCCGGCCGTCCCAGCCGGTGCTCGTCGACGCGGCGGGCGCGACGGCCGGGTCGACGACCACGCTGGTGCGCCCGAGGGTGCGGAAGCGCCCGTCGGTGGCGATGACCTCGAAGTGCAGGCGTACGGCGTGCTTCACGGCCGGAACGGTGAGCTCGGCGACCTTGCCGGTGCCGGTGAGCCGTACCTGCGGCACGCCGCGCGCGATGAGCTGCCGCCAGCGGAAGGTGGGCGTGACGGCGCCGGTGACGTCGGCGACGAGCGACACCGTGGCGGCGGCCTGGCCGGCCCCGGCGGAGGCGACCCGGGCCGGAACGGCGGTGCCGGTCACGGTGAGCGGCGGCAGGAACCGCGCCTCGCTGGTCAGCTCGCGCCGGACCGCCGGCCGGCCGGGGACGAGGTCCGGGCTCACCAGGACGGCCCGCAGCGGGAAGGCGGTCGTGCCGGCCCGGTCGCGGCGCACGCCGACGG
>JAOPWI010000209.1 GCA_025965755.1 Frankiales bacterium
ACAACCTCACCAACCAGCCGCCCCCGCTACAGCGGCCCGACGTCGCACACGACGCCCCTCAGCAGGAACTCCTGGAGCCCCACCGCGCCGCCAGGTACTCCGACGACCTCCAACACCTCGGTCGTCGGGCCGGCACCGCGGAGGCGATCGGCTGGGGCTTCGAGGCCAACGACAACGAGCCGGTCCTCAAGACGCACGACCGCTACGGCCACCGGATCGACGAGGTCGAGTTCCACCCGTCCTGGCACCGGCTGCTCGACGTGGCGGTCGCCGAGGGCCTGGCCGGCGCGCCGTGGGCCGACGACCGCCCCGGCGCCCACGTCGCGCGGGCCGCCGGCTTCTACACCTGGGGGCAGGTCGAGTCCGGCCACGGCTGCCCGGTCTCGATGACGTACGCCGTGGTGCCCGCCCTGCGCTCCTCGCCGGACCTGGCCGCGGTGTACGAGCCGCTGCTGACGTCCCGGGTGTACGAGCCGGGGCTGCGCACGCCGTCGAGCAAGCGCGGCCTGCTGGCCGGCATGGGCATGACGGAGAAGCAGGGCGGCTCGGACGTCCGGGCGAACGCCACGACGGCGACGCCGGCGGGGGACGGCACCTACCGGCTGCGCGGCCACAAGTGGTTCACCAGCGCGCCGATGTGCGACGTCTTCCTCGTCCTGGCGCAGGCGCCGGCCGGGCTGTCGTGCTTTCTCGTGCCGCGGATCCTGCCGGACGGCACCCGCAACGTCTTCCGCATCCAGCGGCTCAAGGACAAGCTCGGCAACCGGAGCAACGCGTCCTCGGAGCCGGAGTTCGACGGCACCACGGCCTGGCTGGTCGGCGAGGAGGGCCGCGGCGTGCGGACCATCATCGAGATGGTGTCCATGACCCGGCTGGACTGCGTCATCGGCTCGGCGTCGGGGATGCGCGCGGCCGTGACCCAGGCGGTGCACCACGCGAGCCACCGCAGCGCGTTCGGGGGGCTCCTCGTCGACAAGCCGCTGATGCGCAACGTGCTGGGCGACCTCGCGCTCGAGTCGGAGGCGGCGACCACGCTCATGCTCCGGCTGGCCGGCGCGGTCGACCGGGCCACCAGGGGCGACGCCGAGGAGCAGGCGTTCAAGCGGCTGGCGGTGGCGGTGGGCAAGTACTGGGTCTGCAAGCGCCAGCCGGCGGTCGTCTCGGAGGCCCTCGAGTGCCTGGGCGGCAACGGCTACGTCGAGGAGTCGGGCATGCCGCGGCTGTACCGCGAGGCGCCGCTCAACTCGATCTGGGAGGGCTCCGGCAACGTGCAGGCGCTCGACGTCCTGCGGGCCATGACACGCGAGCCGGCCAGCGTCGAGGCGTTCTTCGCCGAGCTCGACCGGGCCCGCGGCGCCGACCCGCGGCTCGACGACGCCGTTCTCGGGCTCAAGGCGGGGCTGGCCGACCGGGAGGACATGGAGTCGCGGGCTCGCCGGGTCGTCGAGCGGATGGCGCTCGCGCTGCAGGGCTCGCTGCTCGTCCGCCACGCGCCGGCGGCCGTGGCGGACGCCTTCTGCGCCACCCGGCTGGGCGGCGACTGGGGCTACGCGTTCGGCACGCTGCCGCGCAGCGTGGACGGCGGCGCGCTGCTGGCCCGGGCGGTGCCCACCCTCTGACGCCGCCGGCCCGGCGCCAGCACTAGTCCTTTCGGGTCATCTTGCGGCTGACCCGCGCCTGAGACGCTGCACGGGCGTTGCACCAGCCGACGCCGACATCTGGAGAGCCCCCGTGCACCTGCCTGCCCTGCCTCGCTCCGTCCGCCCAGCCCGTGCGCGGCTGGGCGCCGGCGCCGTCGCCACCCTCCTGCTGTGCGCGACCGGGGTCGCCGGTGCGGCGCCGGCCGCGGCCGCCGAGCCGGTCCGGTACGACGCCGCGGCCGGCACCGGAGTGGTTCAGCTGGTGCTGCGCCTGCCCGCCGCGCTTCCGGGAGTTCCCAACCCGGTCGAGCTGTCGCTCCTGGGCACCGAGGGCGAGGGCTTCCGCGGCGCGGGCGACGACGAGGACGTGACCTCGGCGGCGTCCTTCCTGGCCGGCGGCAACCTCGTCGACGACAGCCCGCTGTCGCCGCTGCTGGAGCCGCTGAGCCGCACCCTCACCGCGGACCTCCAGGAGCCGGGGCCGGCCACGGCCGGGGTGCTCGAGGTCCCGGACAACCCGCTCGGGCTGGACCTCACCGTCGGCAGCCAGGCCGCCGCGGTCGTCCCGAGCAGCGGCAGGGCCACCTCGGAGGGGACCCTCGCGGCCGCCTCGCTGGGCTCGCTGCGGGCGCTCGGCCTGGGCGCCGCGCTGGACCCCGCGCTGGAGCCGCTGCACGCCGCGCTGGCGCAGATCGTGCAGCAGACGACGCCGCTCACCGACGCCCTCGCAGCGCTGCCGACCCTGCCGTCCGTGCCGGTCCCCAACCCGCTGGCGCCGATCCTCGGCGGCCCGGCCACCATCCCGACGCCGGCCGTCGGCGGGCCGGCCGTCTCGGGCACCGTGCGCGAGCTGCCGGCTCGCGTCAAGGCCCTCACCGACCAGCTGCTGGACGGCGCCGCGGTCGCCCTCACCGGGGTCGACACGGGGCAGAGCATCCGTCCCACCGCCACCAGCGTGACGGCGGCCGGCCGGGCCAACGTCGCGAGCATCGCGCTGTTCGGCGGCCTGGTGACCGTCCAGGCCTCGCAGGCCAGCGCCTCGGCGACCGCCGCCCGGACCCGCAGCGCCGCCTCGACCCAGGCCTCCGCCACGCTCCTCGAGGTGACGATCTCCGACGCGTTCGGCACGCTGCTCCAGGCCGTCGCCTCGGAGAAGGGCGTCACCGCCGGGCTGCTCGACGGGGCCCTCGGGCAGGCGCTCGACCCGGCCGTCCGGCCGACCGTGGCTGCCGTGGATGCCGCGCTCAACACCGTCCTCGCTCAGCTGACCAGCCTGCTCGAGAGCCTCAACGCGGGTGCCAAGCTGATCAAGCAGGGCACGGTCAGCGAGCAGGTCGCCGCCGACGGCCGCAGCGCCGAGGCCACCGCCACCCCGGCCGAGGTCACCCTCGGGCTGCCGGTGGCCCCGGACCTGCTGACCCTGTCGGTCGGTGCCGTCGAGGCGCTGGCTGCGGTCGCGCCGGCGCCGGTCCCCGCG
>JAOPWI010000288.1 GCA_025965755.1 Frankiales bacterium
GCGCCGGGCCTGCTGCGCCTCGGCGGCGTCCGCGCCCTCGACGACGTCGGCGTACGCGTCCAGCTGCGCCGCGCCGCCGAGATGGTCGCCGAGGCGGACCAGCAGCTCGCCGCGCTCCCGGCGCAGCGAGAGCGGGTGGCGGGGCAGGTGCAGCGACAGCTCGGTGGCCCACAGCCGCGTGCGGGCGCTCTCCAGCAGGCGGTCCTGGCGGGTCGACAGCGCGCGGACGTTGGCCAGCAGCCGCAGCAGCAGCACGTCCGGGGGCGTCGGCCGCAGGTCGTCCGGGTGCAGGCCCCGCCCGGTCGCCCGGCGGACCAGCGCGTCGAGCTCCGCGGTGGACAGGGCGACGCCGCCGCGGAACGGGTCCACCACGACGTGCTCGTCGTCGGGGTCGCCGATGCCGGCGACGACGTGCCCGGGCAGCGCCAGGGCGTACGCCGGGACGTCCAGCCGCGCGGCGACCTCGAGCCAGACCACCGTGAGCAGCAGGGGCAGCCCGCGGGCCCGCAGCAGCACCTCGTGCAGCAGCGAGGAGCGCAGGTCGGTGTAGTCCTCGCCCGAACCGCCGAAGCCGGCCCGTTCTCCGAGCGCGATGCGCAGCCCCTCGGCCGCCAGCGGGGCGGGCGCGCCGAGCGGCACGAGCGGCCGGGCGGAGGCGGCCAGCGCGTCCAGCAGGGCCAGCGGCAGGTCGAGATCGAGGTCGGGGTCGACCTCGACACCCGCCAGCAGGCAGGCCAGACCGAGGTCCAGGGGCTCGCTGCGCACCACCTCGGCGAAGCGGGCTCGGGAGGCCTCGGTCACGGGCGCCGCACCGGCGCCGGAGGCACCTTCTTGGAGGCGACCACGTCGCCCTCGGCCACCTCGACCAGCACGCCGTCGCGCCGGCGGACCGCGAGGCGGCCGTGGGCCCAGGATTCCAGGATGCCCAGCACGTCACCGAGCCCGCCCTCGGGGTGCCGACGCCGGAGCACGACCCGCGCGCCGACGTCCTGGACACGGACGTCGCGGGTGTAACGCACCCCGGTAGGCTGCTCGGCGTCCACATCAGCGACACTAGAGGCTGCCGGTAGAGGCATCCGTACGACGCTGCAGCACCGAGAGGACCTGACGTGACCTACGTCATCGCTGAGCCCTGCGTGGACCTGAAGGACAAGGCCTGCATCGAGGAGTGCCCTGTCGACTGCATCTACGAGGGCAAGCGCTCGCTCTACATCCACCCCGACGAGTGCGTGGACTGTGGCGCCTGCGAGCCGGTCTGCCCCGTCGAGGCGATCTTCTATGAGGACGACACCCCGGCGCAGTGGAAGGACTACTACCGCGCCAACGTCGACTTCTTCACCGAGACGACCAGCATCGGCTCGCCCGGCGGCGCCAGCAAGGTGGGTCCGGTCGACCTCGACCACCCCGTGATCATGGCTGTGCCGCTCGGCAAGAACACCGAAGGCCACTGAACGCGTCCGCGCCGCCCGCGCCGCCCGCCCGTCCTGGGTGGGCGGCGCGTGCGCGTCTGCCCGGGTTCCCGTGGGACCGGCTCACGCCGTACGGCGACCGGGCCCGCGCGCACCCGGGCGGCATCGTCGACCTGTCCATCGGCACGCCGGTCGACCCGACGCCGACGGTGGTGCAGGAGGCCCTGCGGGCTGCGGCGGACGCCCCCGGCTATCCGCTGACGATCGGCACGCCGGCGGTGCGCGAGGCGATGGTCGGCTGGGCCGGCCGGCGGCTCGGTGCGCCGCTGACCGCCGACCAGGTCGTGCCCAGCATCGGCAGCAAGGAGCTGGTGGCCCTGCTCCCGGCCCTGCTGGGGCTCGAGCCGGGCTCGCAGGTGCTCATCCCCCGGCTGGCCTATCCGACCTACGACGTCGGCGCCCGGCTGGCCGGGTGCGTGCCGGTGCCCACCGACGATCCGACGGCCCACGACCCTTCGCGGATCTCGCTGGTGTGGCTCAACAGCCCGAGCAACCCGACCGGCGCGGTGATGTCGCCCGAGGAGCTGGCGCGCATCGTCGCGTGGGGCCGCGAGCACGGCGTGCTGGTCGCCAGCGACGAGTGCTACCTGGAGCTGGGCTGGGAGGCCGAGCCGGTCTCGGTGCTGCACCCGTCGGTGTCCGGCGGCGACGCGACCGGCCTGCTGGCCGTGCACTCGCTGTCCAAGCGCAGCAACCTGGCCGGCTACCGGGCCGGCTTCGCGGCCGGTGACCGTGACGCCGTCGGCGCGATCACCGAGGCCCGCAAGCACATCGGCCTGCTGGTGCCCGCGCCCGTGCAGGCGGCCCTGGTCGCCGCGCTGGCCGACGACGCGCACGTGGCGCAGCAGAAGGCCCGCTACGCCGCCCGCCGCGCCGTGCTCAAGGCGGCCGTCGAGGCGGCCGGCTTCCGGGTGGAGCACTCCGAGGCGGGCCTGTACCTGTGGTGCACGCGCGACGAGCCGTGCTGGGACACCGTCGGGGCGCTGGCCTCGGTCGGCGTGCTGGGCGCTCCGGGCGCCTTCTACGGCGAGGCCGGTGAGCGCCATGTGCGCCTGGCGCTGACGGCCACCGACGAGCGGATCGCGGCGGCGGGGGAGCGGCTCAGCTGTCTGTGAGGGGAGCCCGCGTGACCGCGCCCTCCTACCGCTGGGTGGTGCTGGGCGCCGGCGTCGTCGCCCAGGCCAGCTCGGCGGCCGTGCTGCAGGGCCTGCCCGGGCTGGCCCCGCAGCTGCGCACCGAGTACGGCGTCGGGCTCACCGGCCTGGGCGTCCTGCTCGCCAGCGTGACCTTCGGGCTGGTGTCCACCCTCGTGCTGTGGGGGGCGCTGGCCGACCGCCTCGGTGAGCGCCGGGTCATGGCCACCGGGCTGGTGCTGGCGTTCCTCGCGCTGCTGGCGGCCCGGCAGACCACCTCCATCGTGGCGCTGACGGTCTGGCTGGCCCTGGCCGGCGCCGCCTGCGGCAGCGTCAACGCCGCGAGCGGGCGGTCCGTGCTGGGCTGGTTCGGCCCGGCCGAGCGCGGCTTCGCCATGGGCATCCGGCAGACCGCGCTGCCGCTGGGAGCCGGGCTGTCCGCGGCCGTGCTGCCCCCGCTGGCCGTCCGCCACGGGCTGGGCTCGGCCTTTGGCGCGCTGGCGGGCTACTGCCTGCTGGCCGCCGTCGTCGTGGTGCTCCTGGTCCGCGAGGCGCCCGCTCAGGCGCCCCGGGTCGCGGGCGGGCCCCGGCCGCTGGCCGACCCGGTCATCCGCCGGCTGTTCTCGGTGTCGCTGCTGCTGGTGGTGCCGCAGTTCGCGGTCGTGGCCTTTCTGGTCGTCTACCTCGTCGACGAGCAGGACGTGCCGGTCGCCGCGGCGGCGCTGATGCTGGCCGGCGTGCAGCTCGTCGGCGGGGCGAGCCGCATCGTCACGGGCCGCTGGTCGGACCGGGTGGGCCGGCGGCTGGACCCGCTGCGGCGGGTCGCCATCGCCGTCTGCGTGCTGTTCGTCGGGCTCGTCCTGTGCACGCTGCAGGGCGGCCGCGTCGTCGTCCCGGTGCTGCTGCTCGCCGGCGTCGTGGCCATCTCCTGGAACGGCCTGGCGTTCACGGCCGTCGGCGAGCTGGCGGGCCCCGGCCGGGCGGGCACCGCCCTGGGCGTGCAGAACACCGCCGTCGGCCTCGGCGCCGCCCTCACGCCGCCGTTGCTGGGCGCGCTCGTCGACCGCACGGCCTGGCCGGCCGCGTACGCCGTGGCCGCCCTCGCCGCGGGCGCGGCGGCTCTGCTGCTCGGGCCGGTGGCCCGCCGCGAAGCACGGGTGATGACCGACGCTCGGTGACCTGGGACGTACGGAGCGCACATGGGCCCATCGGGCCATTACCGGCCGCTCCGCCCCGGCGCCACACTCGCTGCCTCACCGGCCCTGCCCCCGACGGTGCTCTGGGGGAGTGGCGGAGGGGGAGCAGGCATGACGGTGACCAGGTGGAGGCTGCGCCGAGCGCAGGCCGTCGTGCTGGCAGTCCTGACCGTGATGAGCGCGACGGCCGTCGTGCTGGTCAGCGCGACGCCGGCGCAGGCCACGCACTTCCGGTTCCGCACCATCACCTGGGAGCAGATCGGCCCTCAGGAGGTCCGCTTCGACATGACGGTCGCCGACCGCATGTCCTATCACGGCTCCCTCGCGGTGGGGCAGCCGTGGAACGAGTCGATGCAGGACTTCGGCGACGGGAGCGGCGGCTCCATGACGGGCCAGGTCACCGCCGTCAACACGGTCGACGACTGGTTCCTCGCCGAGGTGTCCACGACGCACGTGTACGCCGGGTCGGGCCCCTGGACCGCCGCGTGGTCGGGCTGCTGCACCCTGTCGACGCTGAAGAACAGCCCCGACTCCTCGCTGCTCACCCGCGCCGTCGTGGACCTGCGCACCACCGCGTCGCCGCGCACGTCGGTGTCGCCGATCGTCAACGTGCTCGTCGACGACGGCACCGGGGACGGCATCCGGCGCATCAAGGTGCCGGCCATGGATGCGGACAGCAGCGCGCTCACCTACCGCCTCGCGACCGAGGTCGAGTCCTCGGTGACCCAGCCGCCGGGCCTGACCGTCGACTCCCGTACCGGCGTCCTGAGCTGGCCCGTCCGGCCGCTGTCCGGGCAGCCCGGCCTGTACATGGCCACGGTCGTGGTCGCCGACGCCCAGGGTGCCGAGGTTCAGGTGACGTTCCTGCTCAACCTCGGCAACAGCGGCTCCGGCCTGCCGCCGCGGTGGGTGTCGCCGCCGACCCCGCCGGACCGGTCCGAGCTCAGCCCGCGAACCACACCCACCATCACCCTGGAGGCCACCGACCCCGAGGGCACGCCGGTCACCCTCACCAACCTGGGGCTGCCCGCCGGGGTGAGCTGCGCGCCGGCATCCCCGGCGCCGCCCGTGGGGACCGCCCGCAGCGTCTGCCAGATCACCGCGGCGGACACCGACTTCGACTTCATCACCTTCGACGCCCAGGACTCGGACGGGAGTTCAGCCGGCCCCCGCAACTACCTGATCGGCGGGGGTCGCTACGTGGCCATGGGTGACGGCTTCGCCGCGGGCTCCGGCGCGTCGGCGAGCGCGCAGCCCGGCACCGCCCAACCCGGTGTCAACCAGTGCCGTCGGGCGGCCGCGGCCTACTCCTTCGTGGTCGGTGCCGCCCCCACCGCGCCGCAGACCACCGAGAACGTCGCCTGCCTGGACGCCCGGATCGCCGACCTGACACAGACCGCTGCGAGCACCAGCGGCCCGCCCTGGGACGAGGGCTCGCAGGTCGGCCGGCTCGGCCAGGACGTCACTCTGGTGACCCTGCAGGTGGGAGCGGCCGACCTGGGGCTGGCCGACCTGCTGCGGGCCTGCGTTCAGGCGCCCTGCCTGCGGCGGCAGGACGCCACCGCCCGCAACCGGATCGCGGCGCTCGGTGCCAGGGGGGCCGCCGGCCGCAGTCCGCTGGAGGAGCTGCTGCACACCGTGCAGGCGGCCGCGCCCAAGGCCGAGCTGGTCCTGGTCGGCTATCCGCGGCTGTTCGCCCGGTCCGGCAACCTGCTCAGCTGCGCGCAGATCCTGCCGGGTGACCAGCGGTGGCTCAACGGCATGGTCAGCCTGCTCAACGACACCTCGGAAACGGTGGCCCGTCGCGTCGGCGTGCGTTTCGCCGACGTCGAGGACGTCTTCGACGGGCGCACCGCCTGCGAGGCGTCGCCGCTCGTGGACAGGATCGTGACGAACGCGCCCTGGCGGGACTTCCAGCCCACGGCGGCCGGGCAGTCGGCGCTGGGGGCGGCGATCCTCGCGGAGCTGGCCCGGCCGCGCGGCGCCGACGTCGTCACCGTGATCCCGGGCGCCACCTCGACGGTGACCACGGTGGTCCCGGCCGGCGCCGCGCAGGCGGCCTTCCGCAACGGCTGGCCGGGCAGCGACATCGTCCTGACCCTGGTGTCACCGAGCGGTCGCGTGATCGTCGGCCCGGGCGACCGCACTCCGGGCACCCGGCAGCTCGCCTCCGACGTCGAGCACGTCCTCGGCCCGACCTCGGAGCTGTTCCTCGTCACCGACCCGGAGCCCGGCTCGTGGACCGTGCACCGCTTCGGCCTGGACGTGGGCGCCGACGGCGAGCCGTCCGAGCTGATCGTCAACGCGCTGCCGGCGGCCAACCAGGCGCCGGTCGCGGTGGTGACGCAGTCGGTGTCCGGGCCGTCGGTCACCCTCAGCGCGGCCGGCTCGACGGACGCGGACGGGTCCGTCCGCAGCTACCTGTGGGATCTCGGTGACGGCACGACGTCGACCGCCCGGGCGCTCACGCACACCTATCGCGTGCCGGGCGCGTTCACGCCCACGCTCGTGGTCACCGACGACCGGGGCGCCGAGGGCTTCGCCACCGGCAACCCCGTGCTCGTCACGACGGTGGCCGTGCCGCCGGCCCCACCCGGCACCGGCCAGCGGCCGATCAACACCGGCGGCGCCGCCGGACCTGGCGGCGGTGGGCA
>JAOPWI010000244.1 GCA_025965755.1 Frankiales bacterium
CGTCATCATCGGGCTGCTCGCCGTCGTCGCGGTGGTCGGCGGCATGAGGTTCATGAAGTGGGTCACCGCCCCCTCCTACGGCGTGCGGCTCGCGGGCATGGCCGCCAAGGACGCCGCGGCGGTCACCGCCAAGCTCGACACGGACGGCGTGACGTACAAGCTCGAGGGCGGCGGCAGCACCGTGCTGGTGCCGAACGAGGTGCTGGACACCCAGCGCCTCGCGGTCGCCGCGGCGGGCCTGCCCGCCGGCAAGACCGACGCCGGCTGGGCGGCCTTCGACAAGGGCGGCCTGACGTCCTCCTCCTTCCAGCAGCACGTCGCCTACCAGCGCGCCATGGAGGCCACGCTGGCCAGCAGCGTCGAGGGCATCGACGGCGTGCGCAGCGCCGAGGTGCACCTCGCGCTGCCGGAGAAGAAGCTGTTCACCGAGCAGAAGGAGGCAGCCCGCGCCTCGGTGCTGGTCGAGTCCACCGGAGCCCTCGACGACGAGGCCGTGGACGCCATGACCCACCTGGTCGCCAGCGCCGTTCCGGGCCTGGCCCCGGCCGACGTCAGCATCACCGACAGCTCCGGCCGGCTCATCACCGGCAACGGCGCCACCACCGGCGCCACCCGCGCGGCCAAGGAGCGCCAGGCGTACGAGGACACGCTGTCCACCCGCGTGACCACCATGTTCGACACGCTGCTCGGCCCGGGCCGTGCCGTCGTCCGGGTCAACGCCGAGATGGACACGGCCAACCGCACGATCGACCGGGAGACCTTCGACAAGGACCGCGCGGTCGTCGGCTCCTCGGCCGAGTCCAAGGAGACGTACGCCACCGCGCCCGTCCCCGACCCGGCCGGGACCCTCACGCAGGCGCCGGACAACGCGGCGACCGCGGCCAACGACTACAACAAGACGCAGACCACCGTGACCAACCTGGTCTCCCGCGAGGTGGAGCACGAGGAGGTCGCCGCCGGCGGCGTCAAGCGGCTCACCGTCGCCGTCGCCGTCGAGCCCAACGGCACGCCCGCCGCTCCGCCCGCCGCCGAGATGCAGCGGCTGGTGGCCGCCGCGGTCGGCCTCGACCCGGCCCGCGGCGACAGCATCGCGGTCACCACCCCGGCCTTCGTGCAGGGCGAGGACCAGGCCGAGGCCGCCCAGCAGGCTCCCTCCGGCGGGCCGGCCGCCACGGCCTCCCAGTACGGCCCCAAGGCGCTCGGCGGCGTGCTCCTGCTGCTCGTCGGCCTGGGCTTCCTGCGCACCGTCAAGAAGGGCCTGAGCACCGAGGTGACCGCGGACCAGCTCAACGCCGCCCTCGAGGGGGCCGGCGGCAAGAGGGGCAAGGACGAGCTGGGCGCCGGCGCCCAGGCCGCCCTGCCGTCCGGCAGCGTCCCGGCCCCGCGCACCGACGACGGCCAGATGCTCGAGCTGCTCGACGACAATCCCGACGAGCTGGCCGGCCTGCTCCGCGGCTGGCTGGCGAACACCGGCGCTGAGCGATGACCCTCGCCACGCTGTCACCCGTCGAGAACAGCCGTCGCAAGGCGGCCATCGCTCTGGTCGCGCTGGGCCCCGAGCGGGCCGCCGCGGTCATGCGCACGCTGTCCGAGAGCGAGATCAAGCTGCTCGCCGCGGAGGTGGCCACGCTGGGCCCGGTCTCCTCCGACGAGGTCCGCAGCGCGGTCAACGAGCTGGTCCGCAGCCTGGGCAGCACCACCCTGCTCCCCGCCCCCGGCAAGCGCTTCGCCAAGGACCTGCTGCTGCGGGCGCTGGGCGAGGAGAAGGGCGCCCTGGCGGCGGCCGAGCTGGACGTGCCGGCGCCGTTCGCCTGGCTGGCCGACGCCGATCCGGAACGGACCGCGGAGGCCCTGGCCGCCGAGCCGCCGGCCGCCGTCGCGCTGGCTCTGGCCCACGTCGACTCCCGCGTCGCCGCCGCGCTGCTCGTCCGTCTGCCCGACGACGTACGGCTGAAGGTGGCCACCCGCATCGCCTCGCTCGGCGCGGTGCACCCCGACACGCTGCGCCACGTCGAGGCCGGCCTCAAGCAGCGGGTGGCGGACGTGCTGGTCTCCGAGGTCCGCCGCGTCTCGGGACCCGCGCTGCTCGCCGACGTGCTCGCCAAGGCCGGCAAGGAGACCTCCCGCGAGCTGCTCCAGGCCGTCGCCCAGCTCGACCCCGAGCTGGCCGAGGCCACCCGCGACGCCATGTTCACCTTCGACGACGTCTGCGCCCTCGAGCCGCGCGCCATGCAGGTGCTGCTGCGCTCGGTCGACAGCAAGCACCTGGCCACCTCGCTGGCGACGTCGCCGGACCCGGTCCGCGACCGGGTGCTCGCCAACCTGTCCGAGCGCGCCCGCGAGACGCTGATGGACGAGATCGAGATGCTCACCGGCGTCCGCAGCAAGGCCGTCGAGGAGGCCCGCGCCGCGGTGGTCGCATCCGCCCGCCGGCTCGAGGAGGAGGGGGCGCTCGTCCTGACCCGCCCGGGCGACGATGACTAGCGCTGCGGTGCGCTCGCGCGTCCTGAAGGCCAGCGACGTGCACGCCCTGCGCCGCGACGAGGAGCAGGAGCGCCGCGCCCTGCTGGTCGCCGAGTCGACCCGCCAGGACATGCTGGCCGAGGCCTACGCCGCCGGTTTCGACGCCGGGCGGGCGCAGGCCGTCGCCGACGGCGCGGACGCCGCTGTGCGCGGCGCCGCTGCCCTCGAGGAGCTGGTCGGCCACGCCCGCCGGCTGCACGCCGAGGAGGTCAGCATGGCCAGCCGCGCCGCCCTCGCCGCCGCGATGGACGTCGCGGAGTGGGTGCTGCGCCACGAGCTGTCCACCAGCTCGCGCAGCCTGCTCGCCCGGCTCGAGGCGGGCGCGCAGTCGCTGCTCCCCAGCCCCACCACCCGGGTTCTGGTCTCTCCCGCCGACGCCGACGCGGTGCGCGGCTGGGCGACCCGCAAGAACGGCGTGCAGGTCGTGGTCGACGAAACCCTCCAGCCCGGCAACGCCGGAGTCGAGACCGACGCCGGCAGCGTGGACGTCACCATCGCCGCCGCGCTCCGCATCGCCGCGGAGACGCTCGGAGTCGACCCCTCGCTGGAGGTGCGGTGACCGGTACGGCGCAGCTGCTCGCCGGTGTGGATCCCTGGCGGGCTCGCGGGCGGATCAGCCGCGTCGTCGGTCTGGAGGCCGAGTGCAAGGGGCTGCGCGGCGCGCTGGGCGACCTCGTCACGGTGCAGGTCGCGGACCGCCGCATCCCCGCGCAGGTCGTCGCCGTGCGTGACGACGGCCTCCTGCTCGCGCCGTACGGCGAGCTCGACGGGGTCTCCCCCGGCGCGGCCGTCGAGCCGACCGGCACCGGGCTGCGCATGCGGGTCGGCGCCGACCTCATCGGCCGGGTGGTCGACGCGCTCGGCCGGCCCATCGACGGCGGCCCGCCGCTGACCGGCGAGATCACCGGCCTGGACAACTCCGCGCCGCACCCGCTCAAGCGCCAGCGCATCAGCGAGCCGCTCCCGCTCGGTGTGCGCTGCCTCGACACCATGACCCCCTGCGGCCGCGGCCAGCGCATCGGCATCTTCGCCGGCTCCGGCGTCGGCAAGTCCACGCTGCTCGGCATGATGGCCCGCGGCACCAAGGCCGACGTCGTCGTGGTCGGCCTGGTGGGCGAGCGTGGTCGGGAGGTCCGCGAGTTCCTCGAGGACGACCTCGGCGCCGGCCAGGAGCACGTCGTCTGCGTGGTGGCCACCTCCGACGAGCCGCCGCTGATGCGCCTGCGCGCCGCCTACACCGCCACCCGCATCGCCGAGCACTTCCGCGACCAGGGCCTGGACGTGCTGCTGCTCGTCGACTCCCTCACCCGCTTCGCCATGGCCCGCCGGGAGATCGGCCTGGCCGCCGGCGAGCCGCCGGCCACCCGCGGCTACCCGCCGTCGGTCTTCGCCGAGCTGCCCCGGCTGCTCGAGCGGGCCGGCCCCGGCGAGGTCGGCACCATCACCGCCATCTACACCGTCCTGGTCGAGGGCGACGACATGAACGACCCGGTCGCCGACAACGCGCGCGGCATCCTGGACGGCCACATCGTGCTGTCGCGCAAGCTCGCCGCCGCCGGCCACTTCCCCACCGTGGACGTCCTCGACAGCGTCTCGCGCTCCGCCAGCAAGGTGACGCCGAAGCCGCGGCTGGAGCTGGCCGCACGCCTGCGCCGGCTGCTGGCCGCCGCCGCCGAGGCCAAGGACCTGGTGGAGATCGGCGCGTACGTCTCGGGCTCCGACCCGCTCGTCGACGAGGCGCTGGCGCGCAAGGACCTGCTCAACGCGTTCCTGCGCCAGCCACTGGACGAGGTGGCCGACGCGGAGCACTCCTGGGAGCAGCTGTCGGCGGTGCTCGCATGACCACCTCCAGGCGGCTCAAGACGGTGCTGCGGGTCGCCGCGCTGCAGGAGCAGGTGGCCCGTGGCGCCGCCGGCACGGCACGTGCCGGCCAGC
>JAOPWI010000257.1 GCA_025965755.1 Frankiales bacterium
CTTCGGGCTGCTGCCGTCGCGGTCCTACACCCGCGACGAGGTGCTCGAGGTCATGGTGCGGCTCTGCGGGGTGCAGGCCGACCCGTCCTACGAGCGGGGCCGCGACACCATCGACGTCGAGCTGACCCTGGCCGCCCTCGACCGGCACCGCGACCGCCTCGCGCTGGCGGCCGACCGCCGCGAGCGCGTGCTGCTGGCCACCGGCCACCCCACCGGGCTGCTCACCGTGCACCTGGAGGTCGCCGCCGCCCTGCGCCGCCGCGGCGCCACCGTGCTCATCGCCGACCCGGCCTGGGAGTGGCCGTGGGACGGCGCGTCGACGTGGGAGCGCGGGCGCCCGCGCCACGTGCGGGCCGTCGGCGGCGTGCACGTGCTGGCCAGCGGGGGAGAGCTGCTGCACACCCACTTCGCCGAGCCCATGCGGGCGGTGCTGGACGCGCTGGACAGCCCGCCCGACCTGGTCTTCGCCGACCACGGCTGGGCCGGAGCCGCGGTGACGGCCGGCCACGAGGTCCTCGCGTACGCCGACTGCAACGACCCCGCGCTGTTCGTGGCCGAGGCCGAGGGTGCCGCCCTGGTCACGGTGCCGCTCGATGACAACGTGCGCCCGCACCTGTACGACCCGATGTCGGCCTTTCTGCTGTCCGGATGGGCCGACTGAGCGGTCGGCTTGCCCCGTTGGGGGGATGGTGCGCCCCGCTGTGCACCGCTACGCTCGGCCGGCACGTGCGCGGCCGCGGCGCCGGTGGGGAAGCCGGCGAACGGCCCCGCTCACGTCCCGCGTGCGCAAGAGAGAGCGTGGAATGCCGCATGTCGACGCGTGAATCGTCGAACGCCAACGAGCTGTCCGAGGTGCGTTTCCTGACCGTGGCCGAGGTGGCCTCGATCATGCGGGTGTCCAAGATGACCGTCTACCGCCTCGTGCACAGCGCCGAGCTCACGTCCGTGCGGGTCGGCCGGTCCTACCGGGTGCCCGAGCGGGCCGTCCACGACTACCTGCGGGGCGCCTTCCCCTCGACCGGCTGAGCAGCCGGGCACGACCGCCCCCAGGTGCGCGGCGGGTACGCTCCTGGACCAACGTCGCCGGTCCCGGCGAGTCGCGATCAACATCAACACGAGCAGAGGTTCCGACGTGGGTTCCGTCATCAAGAAGCGCCGCAAGCGGATGGCCAAGAAGAAGCACCGCAAGCTGCTGAAGAAGACCCGCGTTCAGCGTCGCAACAAGAAGTAGCCACGCGGGCGGGCGCCTCGTCGCCCGCCCGTGATGCCGCTCACAGGCGGCTTGTCCGGGTTCGTCCCCCGTTACCCTGAGCGTTCACTCGCCTCGAGGGGGAACCCCGTGCCACCAGCGTCTCCGCGCGTCGTCCTCGTCACCGGCGTGAGCCGCTACCTGGGCAGCCGGCTGGCCGCGGTGCTGTCGCGGGACCCGTCGGTCGAGCGGATCGTCGGCGTCGACACGGTGCCGCCGACGGCCGAGCTGCGCACGGCGATGGGGCGCACCGAGTTCGTGCGGGCCGACATCCGCAACCCGCTGATCGCCAAGGTCATCGCCGAGGCGCAGGTGGACACGGTCGTCCACATGAACGTCATCGCCACCCCCTCGGGTGCCGGGGGCCGCACGGCGATGAAGGAAATCAACGTCATCGGGACGATGCAGCTGCTCGCCGCCTGCCAGAAGGCCCCGAGCATGCGCAAGCTCGTCGTGAAGTCGACGACCGCGATCTACGGCTCCTCGCCGCGCGACCCCGCGCTGTTCACCGAGGACGTGGAGCCGCGGTCGCTGCCCAAGTCGGGCTACGCCAAGGACGCGGTCGAGGTCGAGGGCTACGTCCGCGGTTTCGGCCGCCGCCGGCCCGACGTCACGCTGTCGCTGCTGCGCTTCACCAACTTCATCGGGCCCCGGATCCCGTCCACGCTCACACGCTACTTCGCGCTGCCGGTCGTGCCGACGGTTCTGGGCTTCGACCCGCGCATCCAGCTGTGCCACGAGGACGACGGGATCGAGGTCCTGCGCCGCATGACCACCGAGGAGCATCCCGGCATCTACAACGTCGGCGGCCCGGGCGTGCTGCTGCTGTCCCAGGCGATCCGCCGGCTGGGCAAGCCCTCCGTCCCGGTGATCGCACCGGCCGTCAGCCTGGTCGCGACGGCCTTTCGCCGGGCCGGCCTCGTCGACATCTCCCCCGAGCAGATGCGCTATCTCGAGCACGGCCGGGTGGCCGACGTCAGCCGGCTCAGCCGCGAGCTGGGCGGGGGACCGCGGTCGACCGCCGACGCCTTCGCCGACTACATCGCGCACGCCGCCACGGGAACGCGCCCCTTCGACCCGGTGCGCCTGGCCGAGCTCGAGCAGCGCGCGCTCGCCCTGCTGCCCAGCCGCCGTCCCGCCGAGTCCGGAGCCGTCCATGCCTGAGGCCAGCAACTCCGCCGCCCCGCTGGGCAAGGTCATCCCGCTCGACCGGCGCCCCGCGCCCGTGCCGGTTCCGGACGCCCCGGCCACGCCCGTCCCCGACTGGGAGCGCAAGGTCGCGCACGGCCTGGCCTTTCTGCGCCGGCGCCTGACCGGCGACTACGAGGTCGACGACTTCGGCTTCGACAGCGAGCTCACCGAGAACGTCCTGCTCCCGCCGCTGCGCCCGCTCTACGACTCCTGGTTCCGGGTCGAGACCCGCGGGCTCGCCAACGTTCCGGACACCGGCGGGGCGCTCGTCGTGGCCAACCACTCCGGCGCCATCCCGCTCGACGCGGTGATGACCGCGCTGGCCCTGCTCGACCACCACCCGGCCCACCGCCACCTGCGCATGCTCGGCGCCGACCTGGTCTTCCGGCTGCCCGTCGTCGCGCCGCTCGCGCGCAAGGCCGGCAACACGCTGGCCTGCAACGCCGACGCGGAGCGCCTGCTCACGGCCGGCGAGCTCGTCGGCGTCTGGCCGGAGGGCTTCAAGGGCATCGGCAAGCCGTTCAGCGAGCGCTACAAGCTGCAGCGTTTCGGCCGCGGCGGCTTCGTCAACGCCGCGCTCAAGACCGGTGTCCCGATCATTCCGTGCTCGATCGTCGGGGCCGAGGAGACCTACCCGATGCTCGGCAACGCCAAGACGCTGGCCCGGTTGCTCGGCCTGCCGTACGCCCCGATCACGCCCTTCTTCCCCTGGCTCGGCCTGCTCGGCGCCGTGCCGCTGCCGAGCAAGTGGATCATCGAGTTCGGCGAGCCGATCGAGACCGCCCACCTCGGCGGCCCGGCCGCGGCCGAGGATCCGATGCTGGTCTTCAACCTCACCGACCAGGTCCGCGAGACCATCCAGTCCACGCTCTACACGCTGCTCATGCAGCGCCGCAGCGTCTTCTTCTAGGCGTACGCGGCGCGCTGCAGGCGCGCCGGGCGGTCAGCGGGCGGGGCGGTCAGCGGGCGGGGCGGTCAGCGGGCGGGGGCGCCGGCGGGCGGGGGCGGCACCCGGACCGCCCGCAGCGCGTAGCCGGGCGGCGGGGCCGGGACGCGCACGGACCGGACCGCCGACGCGACCTGGCGGAAGTGGTCGTGCCCGGCATGGCGCCGGTGCAGCGCCATGCCGCCCAGCACTCCGCCGGTCAGCGCGCCGATGCCGGCCGCGGTCGGGATGCCGATCTTGGCGGCCTTGCGACCGGTGCGGAAGTCCCGGACCACCCAGCCCCGGGCGCGCGCGGTCTCGCGGAGCGAGGCGTCCGGGTTGACGGCCACCGCGTGGCCGACCGCCTCGAGCATGGGCACGTCGTTGCTGGAGTCGCTGTAGGCGGTGCAGCGGGCCAGGTCCAGCCCCTCGCGCTCGGCGAGCGCGCGTACGGCCTCCGCCTTGGCCGGGCCGTGCAGCGGCTCGCCGACCAGCCGGCCGGTGTAGCGGCCGTCCTCGATCTCGCTGACCGTGCCCAGAGCGCCGGTGAGGCCGAGCCGCTTGGCGATGATGCGGGCCAGCTCGACCGGTGTCGCGGTGACCAGGAAGACGCGCTGCCCGGCGTCCAGGTGCTGCTGCGCGAGCGCCCGGGTGCCGGACCAGATGCGCCGCTCCATGAGCTCGTCGTAGATCTCCTCGCCGTAGGCGACGATGTCCTCGACCGACTTGCCGGCCACCAGGCCGAGCGCCTTGTCGCGCGCCTCGGCGACGGCGGCGAGGTCCTCGACTCCGCGCACACGGAACGCCAGCTGCTGCCAGCCGAAGCGGAGCAGGTCCCTGGTCGTGATCAACCCGCGCCCGGCCATGCCCTTGCCGAAGAAGTAGATCGACGCGCCGCGGATCATCGTGTTGTCGACGTCGAAGAACGCGGCCGCGGTCGGGTCGGGCGGGACGCCCAGCGAGGCCTCGACCTCCGCCGCCGCGGCGGACGCGGCGCCCGCGAGGACCGCCTTGACGCCGTCCTCACCGGAGCGGCGGCGCGGAAGCCGGAACGAGCGCGGCACGGTGCCTCCTGGTCGTCGACGGGCGGTGCGAGCCTAGTGGGCTGCCCGCATCCTGCGGCTCAGGGAGCGGGCGGGACGAGCCGGTCCAGCTCCAGGCCCGGCAGCACGGGCAGGGGCCGGGAGGGCAGCGGGATCGGGCTCAGCGACGGCAGAGGGGGCGGCGGCAGGGGCGGCAGGGTGGGGCGGACCACCGGCGGCTGCGACAGCGGGCTCGGCAGCGGGATGCCGGGCAGGCTGGGGAGCAGGACCGACGGCGGCGGGGCCTGGACCGGCGGGGCCTGGACCGGGGGCACCTGGACCGGCGGGAGCTGGACCGGGGGCACCTGGACCGGCGGGA
>JAOPWI010000273.1 GCA_025965755.1 Frankiales bacterium
GCGATGCTCGACGGCGAGCCGGTGCGGCTCTGGGCGGACGCCACCTGGCCGCTCCCGCCGCTGCCGGCCGGGGACACCGGGTCGTGCGTGCTGCGGGTGACCGACCGGGTGGAGGACGCCGGCCCGCAGACGGCCGTGCTGCGGCCGCCGTCGCTGGTCCTCGGCCTCGGCGCCTCGCGCGGCGTGACCGCCGAGGAGGTGCTGGCGCTGGTCGACCGCACGCTGGCGCAGGCCGGCCTGTCCCCCCTGTCGGTCACGGCGGTCGCCACCGCCGACGCGAAGGCCGACGAGGCCGGCCTCGTCCAGGCCTGCCGCGCCCGGGGCTGGGCGCTCACGACGTACGCCTCCGAGCTGCTCGCGCAGGTCGACGTGCCGAACCCGAGCGAGGAGCCGCGCAAGGTGCTCGGCACGCCGAGCGTCGCGGAGGCCGCGGCCGTGCTGCACAGCGGCGGCGAGCTGATCGTGGAGAAGACCAAGAGCGCGATGGCGACCGTGGCGGTGGCCCGGCGCGCGCCCCGGGGCCGGCTCGCGCTGGTCGGTCTCGGGCCGGGAGCCCGGGACCTGCTCACCCCGCGCGCCGAGGCCGAGCTTCGCCGCGCCGCGGTGTGGGTGGGCCTGGACCAGTACGTCGACCAGGTCCGCGACCTGGCCCGGCCGGGCACCCGGCTCGTGGTCACCGGGCTCGGCCAGGAGGAGGAGCGCGCGCACAGCGCGGTGCGCCTCGCCGAGCAGGGGCACGCCGTGGCGCTGATCGGGTCCGGCGACGCGGGTGTCTACGCGATGGCGTCGCCCGCGCTGGAGGTGGCCGGAACCGACATCGACGTGGTGGGCATCCCGGGCGTGACGGCGGCGCTGGCCGCGAGCAACCTGCTCGGGGCGCCACTGGGGCACGACCACGCCAGCATCAGCCTGTCGGACCTGCACACGCCGTGGGAGGCCATCGAGACGCGCGTGCGCGCCGTCGCGCAGGCCGACCTGGTCGTCACCTTCTACAACCCGCGCAGCCGCGGCCGCGACTGGCAGCTGCCCAAGGCCATCGCGATGCTCCTGGAGCACCGCCCGGCCAGCACCCCGGTCGGCATCGTCACCGACGCCTCGCGTCCGGCGCAGACCGTCGTCCTGACCACCCTCGGCGAGCTCGACGTCGAGCAGGTCACCATGCTCGCGTGCGTGGTCGTCGGGTCCTCCCAGAGCACGGTGGTGGCCGGCCGGTTCGTCACGCCGCGGGGGTACCGATGGGCTACCTAGTCCTGGACTCCTGCACCGCCTGCGGCGCCTGCCTGCTGACCTGCCCGGAGCACGCGATCGTGCCCTCGCTCCCGCTGCAGGTGCGCGCCGACCGTTGCACGTCCTGCGGCGAGTGCGTCGAGGTCTGCCCCGCAGACGCGATCGTCGAGGTCCGCGCGTGAACCCGGGCACCGTCGCGCTGGTGGGCGCGGGGCCGGGCGATCCCGGCTTGCTCACGCTGAAGGCGGCGCAGCTGCTGGCCGAGGCCGACGTCGTGCTGACCGACCGCCTGGTCGCCAAGGAGGTGCTCGCGCACGTGCGCGAGGGCGCCGAGCTGGTGGACGTCGGCAAGACCAGCTGGACCGGCACCGCGCCGCGCCAGGAGGAGATCAACGCCCAGCTGATCGCCCACGCCAGGGCGGGCAAGCGCGTGGTCCGCCTCAAGGGCGGTGACCCGTTCGTGTTCGGGCGCGGGTCGGAGGAGGCCGAGGCGCTGGTCGACGCCGGCGTCCCGTTCCAGGTGGTGCCCGGGATCAGCAGTGCGATCGCGGCAGCGGCGTACGCCGGAATCCCGGTGACCGCGCGCGGCTGGACGCAGGACGTCTGCGTCGTGACCGGCCACCTGGATCCCGACGACCCGGCGAGCCGCGTGCGGTGGCAGGCGCTCGCCACCGGCCCCGGGACGCTGGTCATCCTCATGGGCCACGACCGGCTGCCGCTGCTCATGAGCGGCCTGATGCGCCACGGGCGTGACCCCAAGACTCCGGCCGCCTGCATCGAGCAGGGCACCACGGCGGCGCAGCGCGTCGTCGTCAGCACGGTCGAGGATCTGGCCGCCGACGTGACGCAGGCCGGGCTGAAGGCACCTGTCGCGACGGTCGTCGGCGACGTCGTACGGCTCCGGGAGAGGCTCCGATGGTTCGACTGACCGTCCACCCGATCGAGCAGGAGTCGTTCGCGATCCTGCGCTCGCGCGTCGACACCTCCGGGCTGCCGCCGCTCACGCGCGCGGTGGTCGAGCGGGTCGTGCACTCCAGCGCGGACCTGGACTACGTGACCGACCTGGTGACCTCCGAGCAGGCCCTGGTCACGGGACAGGCCGCGCTGCTGGCCGGCGCGCCCGTCGTCGCCGACGTGCAGATGGTCGCGGCCGGCATCACCACCCGCGAGGTCGTCTGCCGGGTCCGGCAGGCCCGCGCCTCCGACGGCCTCACCCGCAGCGCGGCCGCCGTGCGGATGGCCTACGACGAGGTCGGCCCCGGAGCGATCTGGGTCGTGGGATGCGCGCCCACGGCGCTGTTCGAGCTGATCGAGCTGGGCGTGCAGCCGGCGCTGGTCATCGGGCTGCCGGTCGGGTTCGTCGGTGCGGCCGAGTCCAAGGCCGCCCTGCGCGAGTCCGGGCTGCCCGCCGTCTCGAACGTCAGCGAGAAGGGCGGCTCGGCGGTCGCCGCCGCCGCTCTGAACGCCCTGCTCTACACGGAGGCGCAGTGAACCCCCTGCTCATCGTCGGCCACGGCACCAAGAGCGCCGCGGGAGTGGAGCAGTTCGCCGCGCTGGTCGACCGGGTGCGGGTGGCCTGCGTCGGTCGCGACGTCGAGGGCGGCTTCCTGGAGCTGGCGCCGCCGCCGATCCAGGACGCCGTCGGCACGCTGGCCGCGGCCGGCCACACCACGGTCGACGTCGTGCCGCTCGTGCTGGTCGCCGCCGGCCACAGCAAGGGCGACATCCCCGCCGCGCTCGAGCGCGAGCGCAGGCGTCACCCGGGGCTGTCCTTCCGCTACGGCCGCCCGCTGGGCCCCCACCCGCTGCTGCTCGCCGACCTCACCGACCGGCTGGCCGCGGTGGTGCCGGCCGAGCGGTGGCCGGACACCGCGGTCGTGCTGGTCGGCCGCGGCGCCACCGACCCCGACGCGAACGCCGAGGTGGCCAAGACCGCCCGGCTGCTGCTGGAGGGCCGGGGCATCGGCACCGTGGAGGTCGGCTACATCAGCCTGGCCGAGCCGGGCGTGCCCGCAGCGCTGGAGCGGGCGCGCCGGCTCGGCTACCACCGCGTCGTCGTGCTGCCGTACTTCCTGTTCGCGGGGGTGCTGCCCGACCGGATCGTCGCCCAGGCGCAGGAGTGGGCGGCCGCCCATCCGGAGGTCGACGTGCGCACCGCCGGGCTGATCGGCCCGAGCGCGCGGCTGGCGGACCTGGTGCGCGAGCGCTGGACCGAGCTGTCCGGCGGGGACCTGCGGATGAACTGCGACACCTGCGCCTACCGCGTCGCCCTGCCGGGGTTCGAGGACAAGCAGCACGCGCCGCAGACCCCGCACGACCATCCGGACGACCCGGCGCACCCGCACGGCCACCCGCACGGCCACCCGCACAGCCACCCGCACTGATGGACCCGCACTGATGGACCCGCTGCGCCACCACGGCGACGCCGAGGTCGGGCCCGGCCTGCTCGACCTGGCCGTCAACGTCCGTGGCGCCGCGCCACCGCCCTGGCTGCAGGACGTCCTGTCGGCCGCCGTGCCCCGGCTGGCCGCCTATCCGGACCCGACCGCCGCGACCGCCGCGGTGGCCGCCCGGCACGGCCGGGACGCGTCCGAGGTGCTGCTGACCGCCGGTGCGGCCGAGGCGTTCGTGCTGCTGGCCCGGGCGCTGCGCCCGCACAAGGCGGTGTGCGTGCACCCGTCCTTCACCGAGCCCGAGGCGGCGCTGCGCGCGGCCGGCCACGACGTGACCCGGCTGGTGCTCGAGCCGCCGTACGTCCTCACCGACGTGCCCGACGACGCCGACCTCGTGGTCGTCGGCAACCCGACCAACCCGACGGGCGTGCTGCACGACCTCGCCCACCTGTGCCGTCCCGGGCGGGTGACCGTCGTCGACGAGGCGTTCCTGGACGCCGTGCCGGGGGAGCCGGGCTCGCTGGCCTCGCGCGCCGACCTGCCCGGGCTGGTCGTCGTCCGCAGCCTCACCAAGACCTGGGCCCTGGCCGGTCTGCGGGTCGGCTACCTGCTGGCCGCGCCCGGGCTGGTGGCCCGGCTGCGCGACGTGCAGCCGCTGTGGGCCGTCGGCAGCCTCGGCCTGGCCGCGCTGCAGGCCTGCTCCGCGCC
>JAOPWI010000286.1 GCA_025965755.1 Frankiales bacterium
GGGGCCGGTCGCGATGACGGCGTTCAGGTCCAGGACGGGGGGCGCGGTGGCCTCCTCGACCTGCACGTCCACGTTGAACAGGAAGCCGACCGACTCCTCCTTGATGGCTTCCATCATCGCGTTGAACATGTCGAAGCCCTCGCGCTGGTACTCCACCAGCGGGTCGCGCTGGCCCATCGCGCGCAGGCCGATGCCCTCCTGCAGGTAGTCCATCTCGTACAGGTGCTCGCGCCACTTGCGATCCATGACCGACAGCAGCACCCGCCGCTCGAGCTCGCGCATGACCGGCTCACCGGTCGGGCCGGTGCCGAGCGAGGCCTCGCGGCGGTCGTACGCGGCCTGCGCGTCGGCCTTGAGCTCCTCGACGAGGTACTCGGTCGACAGGATCGAACGGTCCTGCTCCACCTCGTCCAGCGGGATCGCGACCGGATAGAGCGTCTTGAGCGCCGTCCAGAGCTTCTCGAGGTCCCAGTCCTCCGGGTAGCCCGCGCTGGTCTCGGCGATGACGTAGCCCTCGAGCACGTCGTCGAGCATGTTGCGGATCTGCTCGTGCAGGTCGGCGCCCTCGAGCACCTTGCGGCGCTCGTCGTAGATGACGGTGCGCTGGCGGTTGAGCACCTCGTCGTACTTCAGAACGTTCTTGCGGATCTCGAAGTTCTGCGCCTCGACCTGGCTCTGAGCCGAGCGGATGGCCCGGGAGACCATCTTGGACTCGATCGGCTGGTCCTCGGGGATGTTCAGCCGGTCCATGATCGACTCGACGGCGCCGGCGTTGAACAGGCGCATGAGGTCGTCGCCGAGCGAGAGGTAGAAGCGGGACAGGCCCGGGTCGCCCTGGCGGCCGGAGCGGCCGCGCAGCTGGTTGTCGATGCGGCGCGACTCGTGCCGCTCGGTGCCCAGGACGTAGAGCCCGCCGGCCTCGACGACCTGCTCGTGCTCGGCCTTCACCGACGCCTCGGCGCGCTGCAGGGTCTCGGCCCAGGCCGCCTCGTAGTCCTGCGGCGTGTCGACCGGCGACAGGCCGCGCCCGCGCAGCTCGGCCGCGGCGATGAACTCCGGGTTGCCACCGAGCATGATGTCGGTGCCGCGGCCGGCCATGTTGGTCGCGACGGTGACCGCGCCCCTGCGGCCGGCCTGGGCGACGATCTGGGCCTCGCGGTCGTGCTGCTTGGCGTTGAGAACCTCGTGCGGAATGCCGCGCTTGGTCAGCAGCTGGGAGAGGTACTCGCTCTTCTCGACCGAGACGGTGCCGACGAGGACCGGCTGGCCGTCCTCGTGCTTCTGGGCGATGTCCTCGACGACCGCGTCGAACTTGGCCTGCTCGGTCTTGTAGACGACGTCGGGGTCGTCGATGCGGCGCGGGTCCTTGTTGGTGGGGATCGGGACCACGCCGAGCTTGTAGGTCTGGCTGAACTCGGCCGCCTCGGTGGTGGCCGTGCCGGTCATGCCGCCGAGCTTGCCGTAGAGGCGGAAGTAGTTCTGCAGCGTGATCGTGGCGAGGGTCTGGTTCTCGTCCTTGATCCGCACGCCCTCCTTGGCCTCGATGGCCTGGTGCATGCCCTCGTTGTAGCGGCGGCCGGCCAGGATGCGGCCGGTGAACTCGTCGACGATGAGCACCTCGCCGTCCTGGACGACGTACTCCTTGTCGCGCCGGTAGAGCTCCTTGGCCTTGATGGCGTTGTTGAGGTAGCCGACGAGCGGGGTGTTGACCGCCTCGTACAGATTGTCGATGCCGAGCTGATCCTCGACCTTCTCCACGCCCGACTCGGTGACGCCGACGGTGCGCTTCTTCTCGTCGACCTCGTAGTCCACGTCGCGCACCAGGCGCGGAATGATGCGGGCGAACTCCTGGTACCACTTCGTCGCCTGATCGGCCGGCCCGCTGATGATCAGCGGGGTCCGGGCCTCGTCGATGAGGATGGAGTCGACCTCGTCGACGATGGCGAAGTGGTGGCCGCGCTGGACGAGCTCCTCGCGGCTCCACGCCATGTTGTCGCGCAGGTAGTCGAAGCCGAACTCGTTGTTGGTGCCGTAGGTGATGTCGCAGGCGTACATCGGGCGGCGCTGGTCGGGCCGCTCGTTGGCCAGGATGACGCCGACCGACAGGCCGAGGAACTTGTGCACCCGGCCCATCCACTCCGCGTCCCGGCGGGCCAGGTAGTCGTTGACCGTGACGACGTGGACGCCCTTGCCCTGCAGCGCGTTGAGGTAGGCCGGCAGCGTCGAGGTGAGGGTCTTGCCCTCGCCGGTGCGCATCTCGGCGATGTTGCCCAGGTGCAGCGCGGCGCCGCCCATGACCTGCACGTCGAAGTGGCGCTGGCCGAGCGTGCGGCGAGCCGCCTCGCGGCCGACCGCGAAGGCGTCGACGAGGATGTCGTCGGCCGTCTCGCCGTCGGCGAGCCGCTGCTTGAAGACGTCGGTCTCCGCGCGCAGCTCGGCGTCGCTCATCGCGAGAAAGTCCTCCTCGACGCTGTTCACGGCGTCGGCGATGGACTTCAGGCGCTTGAGTATCTTGCCTTCACCGGCGCGGAGCAGTCTGGACAGGACCACGAAGTGCACATCCTCTAATGCGGGGGACTTGTCTCTGTCGAGGCAACAGCCTAGGCCGTTGCGCGCCTGGCAGGCTCTTCCCGTGGAGCCCACCGAGATCACCGCCGGCCGCCTGCACCTACGGCCCTGGCAGCCCGAGGACGCCGAGGCCGTGCTCGCTGCCTGCACCGACCCTGACGTGCAGCGCTGGACGACCGTTCCCTCGCCGTACACCGAGGTGGACGCCCGGGCCTGGGTCGAGCAGATCGCGCCGGGGTTGTGGGCAGGGGGTACGGGGGCGCCGTTCGCGGTGCTGGACGCCACGACCGGCGCGCTGCTGGCCAGTGTGGGGCTGCACGGGATCGACGGCGGCCGGGCCGAGCTCGGCTACTGGTCGGCTCCCGAGGCGCGCGGGCAGGGCGTCGTCGGGGAGGCGGTCGGCGCGGTATCGCGCTGGGCCTTCGGGGCGCTCGGCCTGCAGCGGCTGTCCTGGGAGGCCGAGGTCGGCAACTGGCCCTCGCGGGCCGTGGCCGAGAGGGCCGGCTTCACCGTCGAGGGCGTACGCCGGCGCGCGATGCGGCACCGCGGCGAGCTGGTCGACTGCTGGGCCGGCGGGCTGCTGGCCACCGACGAGGTGGTCGACCGGCGGGCGTTCGGCGGGCGCTGGCGCGACCTCACGGGCGAGGGGCTGGTCCTGCGCCAGTGGCGCCGCGACGACGCCGACGCCGTGCTCGCCGGGCTGTCGAACGCCGAGTCGGCGCGCTGGCTGCCGGTGCCCTCGCCCTACACCGCCGAGGACGCGCGGGCCTTCGTGGAGACGGCACCGCACCGGTGGGTGTCCGGGCACTCGGCGGCGCTGTGCGTGCAGGTGGACGGGCAGGTGGCCGGACTGGTGGTGCTGATGCCCTCGACGCTCGACCGGGGGCTCGCCGAGCTGGGCTGGTGGACGGCTCCCTGGGCCCGCGGCCGGGGAGTCGCCGCGCGTGCGGTGCGCGTGCTCGTCCCGTGGGCCGCGGGACTCGGCGTGCGCCGCTTCGAGGCGGGCGTCGACGTCGACAACCTTGCGTCGCAGCGGGTCGCCGAGCGCGCCGGCATGACCCGCGAGGGCCTGCGGCGGGCCGGGCTGCGGCCCTCGCGCGACGGCGTGCGGGCCGACGGGCTGCTCTACGCCCTGGTGCCGTGAGGCGTGCCGGTCAGGTGATCTCGAGCAGCTTCTCGCGCACCGCGTAGACCACGGCCTCCATCCGGGAGTGCAGCTGCAGCTTCTCCAGGATGTTGCGGATGTGGTTCTTGACGGTGTTCTCGCTGATGAAGAGCTGCTTGGCGATGTCGCGGTTGTTCAGGCCCTTGGCCACCAGCTTGAGGACCTCCATCTCGCGGTCGGTGAGCCGCGGGGTGGGGACCTGCTGGCGGTCGTCGGTGCGCTTGATCATCGAGGCGAACTCGGTGAGCAGCTTGCTCGCCATCGACGGGCTGATGAGGGACTGGCCGCCGTGCACGGCGCGGATCGCCGAGGCGACCTCCTCGATGGAGATCTCCTTGAGCAGGTAGCCCATGGCCCCGGCCTTGATGGCGTCGTAGAGGTCGGCCTCCTCATCGGAGATCGTCAGCATGATGATCTTGGCCGACGGGACGGTCTCGTGGATCGCCGTGCAGGCGTCGATGCCGCCGCGCTTGGGCATCCGGACGTCCATCAGCACGATGTCGGGCAGCGTGTCCGCCGACTTCTGCACGGCCTCGGAGCCGTCGCTGGCCTCCCCGACGACCTCGATGTCGGGCTCCTGCTCGAGCACCATCTGCAGCCCGCGGCGGAACAGGGCGTGGTCGTCGACGACGAGCACCCGGATCGGCTCGACCGACACAGGCACCGGGGACGGCGCCGCGTCCGGGGTGGGCTCGGTCAAGGGGACCTCCTGCAGCCGTGACGACCTCCGGCGGAGCCGGGTTGGGCAGATCCTGCCACGGAGCGAGGCCCCGGCGTGCCGAGCGGCCGATGCGGGCCGCCCGGCACGCCGGCGTCACTCCGCGGCGGGCTGGGTGTCCAGCCGGATCACGCCGTAGTCGTAGCCGTGCCGGCGGTAGACGACGCTCGGCAGGCCGCTGTCGAGGTCGCAGTAGAGGAAGAAGTCGTGGCCGACCAGCTCCATCTCGTGCAGGGCCTGGGCGGTGCTCATCGGCGCGGCCGTGTGGGTCTTGTCCCGGACGACCAGCAGCTCGGTGTCGTCGACCGGCTCGTCCTGCGGGGGCTCGAGCAGCGCGACCGGCTGCTGAGTGTCGGAAGCGGCCGGGCCGGCACCGAGCGCGACGTCGGTGGGCAGGCCGCTGGTGGCCTCGGCCACGGAGGGCGGGGTCTTGCCGCCGTGGTGCACCCGACGGCGGTCGTGCGACTTGCGCAGGCGGGCCTCCAGCTTGAGGCAGGCGGCGTCGAGGGCGGCGTAGAAGTCGGCGGCGGCGGCTTCGGCCCGGATGACCGGGCCCTTGCCGTAGCAGGTGAGCTCGACCCGCTGGCACTGGCTGGACTGGCGGGGGTTCTTCTCGTGGAACAACTCGACGTCGAGGCGGTGCTTCTTGGCGTCGAGACGTTCCGAGAGCGCGGCCTTCTCGGTGACGTGCTGCCGGAAGTGGTCCGGCACCTCGACGTTACGGCCCTTGACGACGATATCCACGCAGTCCTCCTGAAGGGAGATGCTGCCGGCGCGGCCGCGGAGGCGGTCTGAAGGTGTGTCCGGGTCCTTGTCCTCGGCGGGTCGCCGACGGGCGCCGGGGAGGCGCTTACCACGGACGGTAGACCTGCGGGTGGCGACCCGACCAACCGGATCCCCTCAACGGGGGACGGAGGTCCGCCGGCGGGTGGCGGCCACCACCGCCGCCCCCGCCACGTCCACCCCGGCCGCCCGCAGCGCCCGGGCCGCCTCC
>JAOPWI010000308.1 GCA_025965755.1 Frankiales bacterium
TGCCGCTGGCGTTGCGCGGCAGCTCGTCGAGCACCCGCACGACGGTCAGGCCGGGGAGCTCACGGGCGACGACCTGCAGCCGGTCGCCGTCGCGGGCGCACCCGACCACCGTCGCTCCGGCGCGGACGAGGCGCGCCGCCGTGGCGCGGCCGATGCCCGACGTCACACCGGTGACCAGGGCGGTGCGACCGCGGAGCTCTCGAGAAGGGCGCATGGCCGCCTGCTGCCCCGGATCGCGGTCTCCGGAACCGGCCGCGGCGGCGATCCGGGTCCGCGACCGTGCCTGCCACCCGGCGTAGCGTCGCCCGCAAGATCGCCGGCGCCGGTCCGCGGTCCAGAGGAGGCTCGGTGCTCAAGGGTTTCAAGGACTTCCTGCTCCGCGGCAACGTGATCGACCTGGCGGTCGCCGTCGTCGTCGGCGCGGCCTTCGGCGGTGTGGTCAGCGCGTTCGCGACCGACGTCATCGGGGGACTGATCGGCGCCGTCGGCAGCAGCCCTGACTTCGGCCGCGCGGGGATCGAGGTCAACGGCAGCCCGATCGTGATCGGCTCGACCATCACCGCGCTGATCAACTTCGTGATCGTCGCAGCGGTCGTCTACGTCGTGGTCGTCGTGCCGGTCACCAGGCTCCTGGAGCGCCGGCGCACGGGGGAGGAGCCCGAGGTCGTGGCCACGCCGGAGGACATCGCGCTGCTCCAGGAGATCCGCGACCTGCTCAAGGCGCAGCAGCGCTGACGCCGGCCGGCTGCGGGGGCGCCGCAACCGGCCGGGCGGTCAGCGGCTCGTCAGCTGCTCGCGCAGGACCGTCTTGAGCACCTTGCCGCTGGCGTTGCGCGGCAGCTCGTCGAGCACCCGCACGACGGTCGGCTTCTTGTAGGAGGCCAGCCGCTCCTTGCAGAACGCGATGACCTCCTCCTCGGTGGGCGGGTCGCTCGGGTCGGTCGGCACGATGAACGCGGCCGGCGTCTCGACCCACTTCTCGTGCGGCATGCCGACGAGGGCGACCTGCATGACCTTGGGGTGCTGGTCGATGACCGCCTCGACCTCGGAGCAGTAGATGTTCTCGCCGCCCGAGATGATCATGTCCTTCTTGCGGTCGACCACGTAGATGAAGCCCTCCTCGTCCATCCGGCACAGGTCGCCGGAGTGGAACCAGCCGCCGAAGAAGGCCTCCTCGTTGGCCTCCGGACGGTTCCAGTAGCCGAGGAACGTCGTCGGTCCGCGGTAGACGATCTCGCCGACCTCGCCGACCGGGACGTCCTTCATGTCGTCGTCGACCAGGCGGGCCTCGACGTTGACGACCGCCTTGCCGACCGAGCCCATCTTGCGGATCGCGTCGTCGCCGAGCAGCAGCGTGGTGACCGGGCTCATCTCGGTCTGGCCGAACGCGTTGAAGGTCGGCACGCCCGGGAACGTCTCGGCCATGGACTGCAGGACCGAGGGCGGCGCGGGCGACGCACCCCACGACATCGACGCGAGCTTCAGCTCGCGCGGCTTGCGGGCCTGCTCGGCACAGATGACCTGCCACTGCGTCGGCACGTAGAAGCAGGCGGTGACCTTCTCGCGCTCGAGCAGGTCGAGCGACTCGCCCGGATCGAAGTTGCCGGACGGCACGATGACCGCGGTGCCGCCGAACATGAGGTACGGGATCAGGCCGGCGAGGCCGGCGATGTGGAACAGCGGCAACCCGGACAGCCACACCAGGTCCTCCGACGGCCGGGTGCCCTGCATGACGAGGGTGTTGAAGGCGTTGGTGACCAGGTTGAGGTGGCTGAGCACCGCACCCTTCGGGCGACCGGTCGTGCCGGAGGTGTACATGATGAAGGCCGGATCGTTCTCGCTGACCACCGGCAGGTCGAGCGGCTCCGGGCTGGTGGCGCCCAGCACCGTCTCGTAGTCCTCGGCTCCCTCGCCGATCACGTCGACGCCGCCCACGGCCAGCACCGCTCCGCCGAGGCCCGGGCTCTGCGAGCGGACGGCCGCGACGACCGGCGCCAGGTCGACGTCGACGACGACCGCCTTGGCGTCGCAGTCCTCGAAGACGTAGGCGACCTCGGCAGCCACCAGCCGGAAGTTGACCGGCGTGACGATCGCGCCCAGGCGACAGCCGGCCCAGTAGACCTCGATCGCCTCCAGCCGGTTCTGCATGACGACGCAGACCCGGTCGCCGCGCTGCACGCCGCGCTCCTGCAGCGCGCGGGCCAGCCGGTTGACCCGGTCGTCCATGCCGGCGTAGGTGCGCTGCTCGTCGCCGCAGCGGTACGCGACCTTGTCGGGCGACTTGGCCGCCGCCCGCCGCAACAGCCCGTCGAGCGTCAGGGACCGCCCGTGCGTCATCGCCTCGGTCCCGGCCTGAATGCCGTTCATGCTCCTCCTCCGTCATCGGCAGACGTGAGGGGCGCCCGCGGACACGAGACCCGCGTCGACTGCCGGCGCCCTAGTCCTAGGTGACCCCGGTCACGGTGTCAACGCTTTCCGGGCGCCGAGTTGACACGAACGTCAAGCGGCGGGCAGCGCGGCCGCCCTCAGTTGACACCGAAGTCAGTTCGGTGTCCTGTTGCGGTCCGTCGAGGAGAGGAAGGCCGGGACATCGCCATGCACACAGCCACCACAGGGCAGGGCCCGTCGTGACGGTCACCGAGCCGCGGACCGTGACCGACGTCGAGGACCTGGCCCGCGCCGTCGTCGCGCGCGTCGACCCGACGTCCTCCAGCCGCGAGGAGTTCATGGGCGCCTGCTTCGACGCGGGGCTCGCCTGGGTGCACTTCCCGGTCGGCCGCGGCGGCCTGGGCCTGCCCGGCTCCATGCAGAGCGCCGCCGACCGCGTCCTGCAGGGCGCCGGCGGTCCGGACCCGTTCCGGCAGAACCCCATGGGCTACGGCATGGCGGCTCCGACGATCCTGGGCCACGGCAGCGCCGCGCTGCAGGAGCGCCATCTGCGGCCGCTCTACACCGCCGAGGAGCTGTGGTGCCAGCTGTTCAGTGAGCCGGATGCGGGCTCCGACCTCGCCGGACTCGCGACCCGGGCGGAGAAGTCCGGGGACGAGTGGATCGTCACCGGACAGAAGGTCTGGACGAGCCTGGCGCACCGCGCCCGCTTCGCCCTGCTGCTCGCCCGCACCGACCCCGATCTGCCCAAGCACCGGGGGCTGACGTACTTCGTGCTGGACATGGAGGACCCGGGCGTCGAGGTCCGGCCACTGCGGCAGATGACCGGTGACGCCGAGTTCAACGAGGTCTACATGACCCAGGCGCGCATCCCTGACAGCC
The DNA here is from genome assembly GCA_025965755.1 of Frankiales bacterium. Classification (GTDB taxonomy): domain Bacteria; phylum Actinomycetota; class Actinomycetes; order Mycobacteriales; family SCTD01; genus RYN-170. The sequence continues at coordinate 3,271 of JAOPWI010000308.1, forward strand.
ACCGCCTGGGCGAGGTCGGCCAGGGCTGGAACGTCGCCATGACGACGCTCATGAACGAGCGCAGCGCCATCGGCGGCGGGCCCGCGATGGAGGACACCGGCCCGATCGCGCAGGCGGTCTCGCTGTGGCGGACCCGCCCGGAGCTGCGCTCGCCCGTGCTGCGCGACCGGCTCGCGGCGCTGTACGAGCGGTCCGAGGCGATCCGCCTGACCGGCTCGCGCCTGCGCGGGGGCATCGGCTCCAAGGGGCCCGGCGCGGAGGGCACCATCGGCAAGCTGGTCAACGCCGAGCTGAACCAGGAGATCTACGAGTTCTGCATCGACATGCTCGGCCCCGAGGGGGCGCTCTACGGGTCCTACGACACGGCCGACGAGACCACCGCCGCCACGCTGCCGCTGCAGCGGGCATTCCTGCGCTCGCGCGCCAACACGATCGAGGGAGGCACGTCCGAGGTGCTGCGCAACGTGGTCGCCGAACGGCTCCTGGGCCTGCCCGGCGACGCCCGCAACGACAAGACCGTGCCGTGGCGCGAGGTGCCCCGTGGCTAGCTCGGTGGCCGAGGCGCAGCAGGAGCGCGAGGAGCTGCGCAGCATGGTCCGCGGACTCTGCGAGCGCGAGGTGCCGCTCGCCCAGGTGCGCCGGCTCATGGAGACCCCGGCCGGCGACGACCCGGCGGTGTGGCGCCGGCTGGCCGACCTGGACCTGCTGGGCCTGGTCGTGCCGGCCGAGTTCGGCGGCTCCGGCGGCGACCTGCTCACGCTCGTCGCGGCGGCCGAGGAGCTCGGGCGTGGCCTGGTGCCCGGACCGTTTCTGGGCACCGTCGGCCTGGCCGCGACGGCGCTGCAGCTCAGCGAGGACCCGGCCGCGCAGCAGGCGTACCTGTCCCGCCTGGTGGCCGGCGACCTGCGCGCGACCGTCGTCGCCCAGGACCAGCTCGGCCGCTGGGCCCCGGCCGCCCCGACGACGACCGCCACCTCGACCGGCGACGGGTGGGCTCTGACGGGCACCAGCACCCACGTGGTCGACGCCGTCGGCGCCGACCTGCTGCTGGTGGCCGCGCAGGCCGCTGGCGGGGTCGGGGTGTTCGCGGTCCAGACCGGTGCGCCGGGCGTGCAGGTCGAGGCGCTGTCGACGATGGACCTCACCCGCAGGCAGGGCCGGGTCGTGCTCGACGGCGCGTCCGGCGTGCTCGTCGGCTCGCTGGACAGGGGCCGGGAGGTGCTCGAGCGCACCGGCGACGTGGCCGTCGTGCTGCTCGGCGCGATGCAGATCGGCGTGGCCCAGAAGCTGCTCGAGCTGAGCGTGGACTACGCCAAGACGCGCTTCCAGTTCGGCCGCCCCATCGGCGGCTTTCAGGGCGTGAAGCACCGCTGCGCCGACATGATGGTGCGGGTCGAGATGGCCCGGTCCGCCGTGCTGCACGCCGCCGCCGTCGCCGACGCGGGCGGCTCGGGGCTCCCCCGCGCGGCCAGCCTGGCCGGCTCCACGGCGTCCGCCGCCGCGGTCCGTACCGGCTCCGACGCGATCCAGGTTCACGGCGGCATCGGGTTCACCTGGGAGAGCCCGGTGCACCTGTACTACAAGCGGGCCGTCGGAGACGCCGCGCTGCTGGGCACGGTCGCGGACCACCGCGACCGCTACGCCTCGATCGTGCTGGACGACTGAACCGGTCGCCTGGCGGTGGCCGAGAGGGTCACCGCCAGGCGAACACCGGCTGCTCGTAGTGGGCGACGCGGGTGCTGCGGCCGTGCAGGCCGACCTCACGGAACTGGTGCAGCACGGCCGCAGTCGGCGCGTGCACGTACGTCCCGAACAACGGCAGCTGGATCACCGGGGCGTCCGACTCCTCGATGGCGATGAACCGCGCGTCGACGTCGACGTCGGCCAGCGGGATCACGTGCACGCTGGCGACCTCGTCGGGGTTGGGCGTCAGG
>JAOPWI010000329.1 GCA_025965755.1 Frankiales bacterium
CACGTTGCCGACGGCGGCGCCGACCGGCCAGGCGTCGAGCACGCCGGGCGTGCCCGGCACGAGCAGGTCCTGCCCCGGGTCCGGCACCGTCGGGTCCAGCCAGCGGGCCCAGTCGTCGGCGGGGACGAGCAGCGGCGTGCGGTGATGGATGTCGCCGTGCTCGTCGGCCGCGTCGGTCGTGATGACGGCGCAGGTCCGGAGGCGGTTGCCGTCGGGCGCCTGCCACACCTCGTACAGCCCGGCCATGGCCAGCGGCGAGCCGTCACGCGCGGTGAGGTACCAGGGCTGCTTGCGCGGGCCCTCGTTCTGCCACTCGTAGTAGCCGTCGGCGGGCAGCAGGCAGCGGCGGCGGGCGTAGGCGGCCCGGAACGCCGGCTTCTCGGCCACCGTCTCGCGGCGGGCGTTGATGAAGCGGGCGCCGACCTTGGCCTCCTTCGCCCAGGACGGGACCAGCCCCCAGCGCAGGACCGTCAGCAGGCGGGCCGGCCCGCGCTGGAGCACCGCATAGACCGGGTCGGTGGGGGCGACGTTCCAGGTCGCCGGCAGCACCTGCTCGGGCTGCTCCTCGACCGAGAAGTGCGACATCAGGTCGTGCGGGTCACGCGCCGAGGCGTAGCGGCCGCACACCTACCGCTCCCCCGCGGGCAGCTGCCGGCGCAGCACGTCGTCGGTCACGGTGGTCACGCGCATGTCCGACAACCTCCCGCATGGGCCTGCCGGCGGGGCGCACGCCCCGGGCGGTCCGTGGGCCCGTACCCGCGCTGGGAGCGGTTCCCCCCAAGGCGTGTGGCGTGGCGCACGTCCCCCGGGTCGGGCGCGGGCCCGCCGCGCCCGGTCCCGTCCCCGAGCCCCGGAACAAGTGCCCACCATCGGGTGAACAGTCACTCTCTGTAGTCAAGAGACCCGGGTTTCCGGGCGAGACCTCAAGCATGCCTCGCACCAACCGCCGCACGCTGGCTCCGCTGCTCGCCCTGGCCCTGCTCGGGGCGCCCGCCCTCGGTGTCACCGGAGCGTCCCCCGCGACCGCCGCTCCCGCCTCCGCGGTGGCTCAGGCGGAGGGCTCCGCTCCCCGCCTCATCGGCACCAGCACCGGTGGGGTGAGCCGGATGCGCCTGCTGTCTCGCCCGGTCGCCAAGGGCCGCCCGGCGGTCAAGCCGGCACCCAAGGCCAAGCTGCCCGTGCGCAAGATCGCCCGCCCGGTCGCCCGCCCGGTCGCCAAGCCGGTCGCCAAGCCGGTCGCCAAGCCGGTCGCCAAGCCGGTCACCGTCCCGGTCACGCAGCCGCTGATGCTGAACCGGCCGTACGACGGCCCGGTTGCCGCGCCGGCGGCGCCCGCCGTGCCGCTGGCCGCTCCGGTGGCCCCGGTCGCGCTGCCGGCCACCGAGACGCAGAGCTCGGTGTCGGCCGCGGCCTCCACGTCGTACAAGTTCCTCAACGTCGACCTGGGCAAGCCGGTCCGCTGGAACCCCTGCCAGACGGTTCCGTGGACCTTCAACCCGGCGAACGCGCCGGCCGGCGGCTTCCAGGCCGTGCAGGCCGCGATGGAGGAGATCGGCCGCAAGACCGGGCTGCAGATGGACTACCGGGGCGACTCGACCGAGGTGCCCGCGGGCGCCTACCTGAGCCAGTCGTGGCGCAGCTTCAAGCCGCTGCTCGTCGGCTGGACCAGCTCGTCGGCCTCCGACATGCTCACCGGGGTCGGCCCGAGCACCATCGGCGTGGCCCGGGTCCTGTGGACCGGCTCCTACGCCGACGACGGCAGCAACCGCACCCAGATCGCCTCGGCCGCCGTCGCCCTGAACGCGGCCAGCCGCGGCCAGACCACCGGCCCGGGCTCCTGGTACACGTGGACGCTGCACGAGCTCGGCCACGCCTTCGGGCTGGCGCACGTCGACGACAACGAGCAGATCATGAACCCGGTCATCAGCTCGCGGCTGGGAGCCTTCGGCGCCGGGGACACCGCCGGGCTGCGCGCGGTGGGCGCCGAGGCCGGCTGCCTGCCCTCCATCCGCTAGGCCCCGATAGGCTCGGCCCTCCCGCAGCCCCCGAGGAGCACCCCGATGCGCGCCCCCTCCCGCCCGACCCGGGGCCGGTCCTGAGCCTCCCGCCGCCCGACCCCTGGCCCGCCCCGCAAGCGACCGGGCCGCTGGCCGCCGTCGTCCCGCTGCCGGGCTCCAAGAGCGTCACCAACCGGGCGCTCGTGCTGGCCGCCCTCGCGCCCGGACGCAGCACCGTCCGCCGGCCGCTGCGCAGCCGGGACACCGAGCTCATGGCGGCGGCCCTGCGGGTCCTCGGCGTGGCGGTGCGGGACACCCCCGAGGGAGACTGGGAGGTCGACGGGCCGCCGGCCCTGGTCGCCACCGGAGCCCGGATCGACGTCGGCAACGCCGGCACGGTGGCCCGGTTCCTGCCGCCGGTCGCGGCGCTCACCCGTGGCACGGTGGTCTTCGACGGGGACCCGCGCGTGCGCGACCGTCCGCTCGGCCCGCTGCTCGCCGCGCTGCGGACCCTCGGCGCCGACCTGTCGGGCGTGGACCGGCTGCCGCTGCAGGTGCGCGGAACCGGGCGCCTTTCCGGCGGGCCGGTGGTGCTGGACGCCTCGCTGTCCTCGCAGCTGGTCTCCGGATTGCTGCTGGCCGCACCCCGGTACGACGCCGGCGTCGTCGTCACCCACCAGGGCCCGCCGCTGCCGAGCGCCCCGCACCTGGCCATGACCGTGCAGGCCCTGCGCGAGGCCGGGGCTGTCGTCGATGACACCACCCCGGGCACCTGGGCGGTCGCTCCCGGGCCGCTGCAGCCGCGCGACGCCGCGGTCGAGCCCGACCTGTCGACGGCGGCGGCGTACCTCGCGGCGCCGCTCGTCGCGGGCGGCTCGGTGACGGTGCCGGACTGGCCGGCGACCACGACCCAGCCGGGCGCGGTGCTGCCCGAGCTGCTCGAGGCCATGGGCGGGCGGGTGCAGCGCTCCGGCGGCGCGGTCACGGTCTCGGCCGGCGACGGCCTGCACGGGGTGGAGGCCGACCTGCGCGACGCCGGCGAGCTCACGCCCGTCCTGACCGCGCTGGCCGCGCTGGCCGACTCCCCCAGCCGCTTCACCGGCGTCGCCCACCTGCGGGTGCAGGAGACCGACCGGCTGGCCGCGCTGGCCACCGAGCTCAACCGCATCGGCGGCGACGTCGTCGAGCAGCCCGACGGGTTGATCGTGCGCCCCCGCCGGCTCGGTCCGGGCGTGCTGGCCAGCTACGACGACCACCGGATCGCCATGGCCTGGGCCGTGCTCGGGCTGGGCGTGGCCGGCATCGAGGTCGGCGACGTCGCGACCACCCGCAAGACCGTCCCGGACTTCGTCGGCTCCTGGGAGCGGATGCTCGCCCCGTGAGCCCGCGCGAGCTCGACGAGGACGACGTCCGGATCCGCCCCGGACGCAGCTCCCGGCCGCGCACCCGCATCCGGCCCGCCCACGAGGACGCCGGCGCCGCGGTCGTCGTCACGGTCGACCGCGGGCGCTACCGCCTGCGCACCACCGACGGCCAGCTGCTCAGTGCCGTCCGCGCCCGCGAGCTGGGCCGCCGGGCGGTCGTCGTCGGCGACCGGGTGGCCGTGGTCGGCGACCTGTCGGGAGGCCCGGACGCGCTGGCCCGCATCGTCCGGATCGAGGAGCGCACGAGCGTGCTGCGGCGTACGCCCGACGACAACGACCCGGTCGAGCGGGCGGTCGTCGCCAACGCCGAGGTGCTCGTCGTCGTGACGGCCCTGGCCGACCCGGTGCCGCGCCCCCGGCTGATCGACCGGTGCCTGGTCGCGGCGTACGACGGTGGGCTGGTGCCCCTGCTGTGCCTCACCAAGAGCGACCTGGCCGATCCGGCCGAGCTGCTGTCGCTGTACGAGCCGCTGGGCGTCCAGGCGGTCGTCACCGGGCACGGCTCCGGGGTCGAGGAGCTGCGGGCCCGCCTGCAGGGCCGGACCAGCGTGCTGTTCGGGCAGTCCGGCGTCGGCAAGTCGACGCTGGTCAACCAGCTCGTGCCGGACGCCATGCGGGCCGTCGGGGACGTCAGCGGCGTCGGCAAGGGCCGGCACACGTCCTCCTCGGCCATCGCGCTGGCGCTGCCCGGCGGCGGCACCGTCGTGGACACGCCGGGCGTGCGGTCCTTCGGGCTCGGCGCGGTCAGCCCCGAGCGGGTGCTCGCGTCCTTTCCCGACCTGGCGTCGGCCGCCGAGGGCTGCCCGCCCGGATGCCCTCACCTGCCGGGCACGCCGGGCTGCGCCCTGGACGCGGAGGTCTCGTCGGGGCGGGCCAGCGCGGAGCGCCTGGACTCCCTGCGCCGGCTGCTCGTCGCGCTGGCGGCGGCCGACGACTGACCGGTCGCCGGCGCGCTCCCGCCTGCGCCGCGGGACGGGCCGCGCCGGCGGCGTCTTTCCCGCTCGGCCGGTCAGGTCGCGGGTCCGCTACCGCTGACTGCCGCGGGTACGGCGCAGGGTGCGGACGCCCACCACGCCCAGGAGCAGGGCGAGCGCGACCGGGAGGACCTCGGCCGGCACCTGCTCCGCACCGGCCGGGGAGACCGGCTGCAGCGCGAGGTCC
>JAOPWI010000093.1 GCA_025965755.1 Frankiales bacterium
GGGCGAACCGGTCGTCCAGCCGCCGCAGCGGCCCGGGGCGCGACATGCGGTGCTGGACCCGTTCCGCGGCCGACCGGCGACCGCCGGCCACCGCGTCGAGCAGTCCCCGCAGGCGCGCCGCGGCGACGGGCACCAGCCGCCGGTCCACCTCGCGCAGCCGGTCCCGCAGGGTCACGACCCCGCCGCGACCAGATCGAGCGCCTGCTGCAGGTCGGCGGCGTACGGGCTCTGGAACTCCACCCACGCGCCGTCCGCCGGATGGGAGAAGCCCAGGCGCACGGCGTGCAGCCACTGGCGCTCGAGCTTGAAGCGCTTGGACAGGGTGGGGTCGGCGCCGTAGGTCACGTCGCCGACGCAGGGGTGGCGCACCGCGGCCATGTGCACCCGGATCTGGTGGGTGCGCCCGGTCTCGAGGTGGACGTCGAGCAGCGTGGCGTGCCGGAAGGCCTCGATCGTCTCGTAGTGCGTGACGCTGTCGCGCCCGCCGGCGACGACCGCGAACTTGTACGCCGACGTCGGGTGCCGGTCGATCGGCGCGTCGATGGTGCCGCTGGACGGGTCCGGGTGGCCCTGCACCAGCGCGTGGTAGCGCTTGTCCACGGTCCGCTGGCGGAAGGCGTCCTTGAGCACGGTGTACGCGTGCTCGCTCTTGGCCACCACCATCACGCCGCTGGTGCCGACGTCGAGCCGGTGAACGATGCCCTGGCGCTCCTCGGCTCCGCTGGTGCTCACCCGGTGGCCGGCGGCGGACAGCCCGCCGATGACCGTCGGCCCCTCCCAGCCGGGGCTGGGGTGGGCGGCCACGCCGACCGGCTTGTCGACGACGATGACGTGCTCGTCCTCGTGGAGAACGCGCAGGCCGGCCACCACCTCGGGCGGCGGTCCGGGCGTCGTGTCGGGGCTCGGCAGGTCGACGTCGAGGGTCGCGCCGGCCAGCACGCGGTCGCCCTTGCCGCGGACCCGGCCGTCGACGGTCACGCCGCCCTGCTCGAGGATCTCGACCGCGGCAGAGCGGCTGATGCCGAACAGCCGGGACAGCGCGGCGTCGAGCCGGAGGCCGTCAAGCCCCTCGGGGACGGGGACCGTACGGCGCTGGCTCACCCGACCATCATGCCGCCTCGTCGGCCGGGTCCGGCGCCGGCCGCCGTCCGTCGAGCTCGATCCCGCGCAGGGACAGCAGCACGGCCAGCACGCCACCGCAGACGATCGCGCTGTCGGCGACGTTGAAGCTGGGCCACACCTGGAAGTCCAGGAAGTCCACGACGCCGCCCCGGCCGGGGCCCGGTGAGCGCAGCATGCGGTCGACCAGGTTGCCCGAGGCGCCGCCCAGCAGCAGGCCCAGGCTCGTGGCCCAGGCGGCCGAGCGCAGCCGGGGTGCCGTACGCACGATCACCACGACGACCGCGAGCGCGATGGCGGTCAGGAGCAGCGTCGCGCCCTCGGCGAAGGAGAACGCCGCGCCGGTGTTGCGTGACACCCGCAGCAGGAGCTGGCCGCCCAGCAGGCGGACCGGCTCGCGGTTCTCCAGCCGGGCCACGACGAGGACCTTGGTCGCGATGTCCAGCACGAGCGCCGCCAGGGCGACCGCGGCCAGCAGCCCCGCGCGGCGCGGGCGTTCCGCAGCGGGGTCGGGCCCGGTCAGCGCCGCTCCTCGCGCTGCTTGCAGGCGACGCAGAGCGTCGCGCGCGGGAACGCCTGCAGGCGCGGCTTGGGGATCTGGTTGCCGCAGCTCTCGCAGCGGCCGTACGTTCCGCCGTCCAGGCGGTCCAGAGCCCGCTCGACCTGCAGCAGCAGGTCGCGGCTGTTGTTGGCCAGCGACATCTCGTGCTCGCGCTCGAAGGTCTTCGAGCCCGCGTCGGCCTCGTCGCCCGAGCCCTCGCCGACGGCGTTCTGGGTGATCGCCGCGGACGCCGTCTCGGCCTCGTCGATCTCCCCGCGCAGCGCGGTGGCCTGCTCCTGCAGCTCCGACCGGACCTCGGACAGCTCGCTGCCGGTCCAGGCGTCCTCGGGGTCCACGGCGGTCGGGGGCACGGCGGGCTCGCTCACGGGGTCGGCGGGCGTCGGGGTGGCGGCGGTGACCGGCACCGGCTTCGCGGGCGTGGCGGAGCCGGCTCTCCGGGGGGCGGGCTTGGCGGGAGCAGCGGCCCTGGCGGGCTTGGCGGGAGCCGCAGCCTTGGCGGGCTTGGCGGGAGCCGCAGCCTTGGCGGGCCTGGCGGGAGCCGCAGCCTTGGCGGGCTTGCTCGTCGCCGCGGGGGTCGCCGGGACCGCCTTCGCGGGAGTCGCGGCCTTCACGGGAGTCGCCGCCTTCGCGGGAGTCGCCGCCTTCGCGGGAGTCGCCGCCTTCACGGGAGTCGCCGCCTTCGCGGGAGTCGCCGCCTTGGCGGGAGTCGCCGCCTTCGCCGCCTTCACCGGAGCCTTGGCGGCAGTCGCCGCCTTCGCCGCCTTCACCGGAGCCTTGGCCGCCTTCGCCGACTTCGCCGGAGCCTTGGCCGCAGTCGCCGCCTTCGCCGCCCTGCCGGCGGCCGTCCTGGCCGCAGCC
>JAOPWI010000415.1 GCA_025965755.1 Frankiales bacterium
ACCGTGTCGGTGCCGCGCGTCGCCGGCGTCTCCCGGCTGGGCGGCCAGCCGCTCGTGAGCCCGCTCGCCGACCTGCTGGTGCGCCGGGTCGCCCGGCGGCTCGAGGCGCTGGGGCCGCAGCTGGCCGACGACCGCGCGGGCGGGTTCGCCTCGTCGTCCTGAGGGCAGCCTGGCTGCCATGGCGATCACTCGGCGGTTCATGCGCGGGGTCACCCCGACGCAGGTGTTCGACGTCCTGCGGGACGGGTTCAGCTACGGCCACTGGGTGGTCGGCACGCGCAAGATCCGGGACGTCGACAGCGGGTGGCCGGCCGAGGGCACGAAGCTGCACTACACGGTGGGCTACCGGCCGCTGCGCAAGGACGACGTCACGACCAGCCGCAGCTACGAGGCCGACAGCCGGCTGGAGCTGGAGGCGCGCGCCTGGCCGGCCGGCACGGCGCTGATCGTCCTGACGGCGAAGGCGGTGGACGACGGGACGCTGGTCAGCATCGACGAGCAGCCGTGGCGGGGCATCGCCCGGACGCTGCACAATCCGCTCGCCGACGCCGTCATCAAGGTGCGGAACGTCGAGACGCTGCGGCGGCTGGAGCAGCAGGCCCGCTCCCGCTGAGCAGCCGGGTGGCCGCCAGCGCCATCCGGCCGGTGGAGCCGGCGCGCAGGGCGGCTCGGGCCGCGTTGGCCCCGCAGGCGCCGTGCACCCCGCCACCCGGGTGGGCGGAGGACGACGCCAGGTAGAGCCCCGCGATCGGTGTCTCGGCGCGACCCGCGCCAGGCGTCGGCCGGAACACCAGCTGCTGGTGGATGCCGGCGGTGCCGCCGTTGACCGCGCCGCCGGACAGGTTGGCGTCGGCCCGCTGCAGGTCGGCCGGGAACTGCACGTGCCGCCCGACGACGAGCTGGCCGAAGCCGGGGGCGTAGCGCTCCATCTGCGCCTCGATCCGGTCGACGAACCGCTGCCGGTCGCCGGGGGACCAGTCGCCCCGCAGCTCGCCCCCCGCGTCCCCCTTCGGCCGGGCCGGCACGTGCGTGTAGCCCCACGCCGACTCCGTGCCGGCCGGTGAGCGGGTCGGGTCGGACGTGGTCATCTGGCCGACGATGACGAACGGCCTCGCCGGCACCTGCCCTCGCTCGAGCGACTGGCTGTAGACGACCAGGTCGTCCATCTCGCCGCCGACGTGCACCGTGCCGGCCCGGGCCACGGCCCCCGCGCCCCACGGGATCGGCGCCGACAGCGCCCAGTCGACCTTGACGGTGGCGTCGTCCCACTGGAACCGGCGCAGGTCCGCCAGCATCCGGGACGACAGGTGGTCGGCGCCGACCAGCCCGAGAAACAGCTGCGGAGCCGTCACGTCGGCGAGGACGGCGCGGCGCGCGTCGACCGTGCGGCCGTCGGCCGTGCGCACGGCGACGGCCCGCTCCTGCCGCACGACGACCTCGGTCACGGTGGCGTCACACTCCAGGCGGCCGCCCCGGCTGCGCAGCCGCTGCACCAGCGCGTCGGTGAGCCGGCCGGCGCCGCCCTCGGGGACGGGAAACCCGACCGTCTGGCCGAGCATCGCCAGCAGCCAGCCGTAGATCGCGCTGCCGGACGCGCCGGGCGCGAGGTCGGTGTGCAGGGCGTTGCCGGCGAGCAGCAACGGGCCGCCCTGGCCGCCGAACTCCTCCGCGCCGTGCCGGCGGGTCGACAGCATCGCGAACCGGGCGAAGCGCAGCGCGTCGGCCGCGCCCAGCACCCGCAGCAGCCGGGCACCGGCGCGCACCGGCGGGAACGGCGTGAACAGCGCGTCGAGCAGCGCGGGCGACAGCCGGTCCCACTCCGCGGCCAGGCCCCGCCAGGCGGCACCGTCCCCGGGCGCGAACGCCTCCACCGAGGCGGCGGTCACCTCGAGCGAGCGGCTCAGGACGGCGGCCCGGCCGTCGAGCAGCGGGTGGCCCAGCACGTCGGGGGCGTGCGTCCAGCGCAGCCCGTGCTCCTCGAGCCGCAGGTCGCGCAGCACCGGCGAGGCCAGCCCGAGCGGGTAGAACGCGCTGAACCGGTCGCTCTGGAACCCCGGCGCCGTGAGCTCCCCGCTGCGTACCGCGCCGCCTGGCTCGCTCTGCGCCTCGAGCACGATCACGTCCCACCCGGCGTCCACCAGCAGGTTGGCGGCGACCAGCCCGTTGGGCCCCGCCCCGATGACCACCGCGTCCGTCACGCGTTCCTCGTGCCCCTGCCCGCCAGCGTCACGCCTGTGCGGCGCGGACTAGGGTCGCTGGTCCCGCACCGACGACAGGAGGACCGGCGTGCCAGCACCCGCACGGGTCGTCGTGGTGGGGGCCGGCCTGGCGGCCGTGCGCCTGGCCGAGGAGCTGCGCGAGCACGGGTTCGAGGGCTCGCTCGTCGTCGTCGGCGAGGAGAGCGTTCCGCCGTACGACCGGCCGCCGCTGTCCAAGCACGTGCTGCGCGGCGAGCGTGCGGCGCCGCCGTTGCTGGCGCCGGACGACGGCGCGCGCCTGCGCCTGGATCTGCGGCTGGGCGTGCGCGCCGTGGCCCTGCACCCCGACGAGCGCAGCGTCCTGCTGGACGACGGCAGCACGGTCGAGTACGACGAGCTGGTGGTGGCCACCGGCGCGACGCCGCGGCACGTCCCCGACCTGGAGGGCGACGGCGTGCACGTGCTGCGCACCGCGGACGACGCTGCGGGGCTGCGCGCCGCGGTGGTGCAGGCCGGCCGGGTGACCATCGTCGGCGGGGGCTTCATCGGCTGCGAGGTGGCGGCCAGCGCCCGGTCCATGGGCGCCGACGTGGTCCTGCTGGAGGTGCTCGCGCTGCCGCTGGTGCGTGTTCTCGGGCCGACGGTCGCCGAGCAGGTGGTGCGCCTGCACCGCGAGCACGGCGTCGACGTGCGGTCCGCGACCAGCGTGCTCGAGGTCCACGGCGAGGGCGCCGGGCGCACCCTCGTGCTCTCGGACGGCACCACGGTCCCCGGCGACGTCGTGCTCGTCGGCATCGGCGTCGAGCCCCGGACGGCCTGGCTGGACGGCTCCGGCGTCGACATCGACGGCGGGGTGGTGTGCGGCGCGGACGGACGCAGCTCGGTCGACGGCGTCTGGGCGGTCGGCGACGTCTCCCGGTGGTGGCTGCCGTCGCATGCCGTGCACCGGCGGATCGAGCACTGGACCAACGCCAGCGAGCAGGCCGGCGTCGTCGCGCGCAACCTGCTCGGAGGGCGGGAGGAGCACGACCCGGTGGCGTACGTCTGGAGCGACCAGTACGCGACCAAGTGGCAGCTCGTCGGCCTGCCGGCGCCGACCGACGACGTCACGCTGCTGCAGGTCGGGCCGAAGGCCGACAAGCTGCTGTGCGTCTACGGCCGGGACGGCCGGCTGACCGGGGCGCTCGGGGCCAGCGCCCCGCGACCCGTCATGAGGGTGCGGCAGCTGCTCGCGCAGCGGGCGTCGTACGACGCGGCGCTGGCGGCCCTTCAGAACGCGTAGCGGACCCGCAGCCAGGGGGTCCGCTCGGCGATCAGGTCGGTCAGGGCGCGCACCTGCTGGCCCTTGAACCCGGTCCGGTAGCGGACGTTGTCGCCGCCCGTCTGCGACCGCTTCGGCTCCTGCACCTCCGGGCGCCAGAGCAGCTCCTCGGCCTTCGGATGCCAGCCCAGGTTGACCTCGTGCAGCCGCTCGTTGTGGGTCAGGAAGATGATCTCGGCCGCAGCCTGCGCCTGGAACGCCGGCCCGGTCACGTCGTCCAGCTCGGTCAGCAGCGTGGCCCAGTCCTGCAGCCAGCCGTCGCGCACGACGACCGGCGACAGGTTGAGGTGCACCTCGTAGCCTGCGGCCACGAAGTCGTCGATCGCCGCGAGCCGCTCGGCCATCGGCGAGGTGCGCAGGTCCAGCACCTTGCTGTCGGACGGTGGCATCAGCGAGAAGCGCAGCCGCGTGCGGCCCTGCGGGTCCCAGTCGAGCAGGTCGCGGTTGACGTGCTTGGTCGCGAACGACGCCTTGGCCGTCGGCAGTCCGCGGAACAGGTCCACCAGGTCGCGCACGTTGTCCGACAGGCGGGCGTCGACCGAGCAGTCGGAGTTCTCGCCGATGTCGTACACCCATGCCAGCGGGTCGACCTGGTCCGCAACGGGCTTGCGGCCCTGCCGGCCGACGTGCCGGCCGAGGTAGCGGGTGATCTGCTCGATGTTGGCGAAGACGGTGATCGGGTTGGCGTAGCCCTTGCGCCGCGGGACGTAGCAGTACGCGCAGGCCATGGCGCAGCCGTTGGCCGTCGACGGCGCGACGAAGTCGCTGCTGCGCCCGTTCGGCCGGGCGGTCAGCGACTTCTTCACACCGAGAACGAGGTCCTCGGTCTTGATGCGCACCCACCGCTCGACGTCCGCGGCGGTGTACGGGATCGCCTGGTGGCTCACCACCTCGACGACCTCCGCGTCGGGCCAGCGGGCGAGGACGTCCTGCCCGCGGGCGAGCGTGGCGGCGGCCGGCTCGACGTAGATGCGGCGGACGTCGAGCAGGCGGGACAGGGCGGGGTCGGCGGGCGCGGGAGAGGTCAGGGGAAGGGCCTGCTGCACTCCTCGGTCAACACCGCGCCCGGGTGCGGCGTTCCGGTCACAGGGCGTCCCAGAGCGACTTCGCCGCGAGCACGAGGAGCACCACGGCGGCCACCTGCTGGACACGCCGCAGCGGCACGACGGTGAGCAGCCGGCGGCCGAACAGCACCGCCAGCAGGGCCACCGCCCACAGAGCCAGCAACGCCCCGAGGCCGACCGACAGCGGGTCGTCGTAGCGGGCGGCCAGCGTCGCGGTGAGGATCTGGGTGAGGTCGCCGAGCTCGGCGACGAGGACCACCCCGAAGGCGCCGGCGGCGACCCGGCGGTCGCTCAGGGCGCCGACCACCGAGGCGGCGTTCTGCTCCCCGGCCTGCACCGCCTCGGCGGGATCGGAGCGCAGCAGCAGGACGGCGCCGATCACGAACAGCAGGCCGGTGACGATGGCGATGGGCCGCGCGGGCAGGGCCGCCACGAACCCGCCGAGAGCGACCGCCAGGGTCACGTGGATCGCAAAGGCGCCGCTGATGCCGAGGAGAACCGGCACGGCGCGGTAGCGGCTTCCGAGGACGAGCGCGGCCACCGCCGTCTTGTCCGGCAGCTCGCCGACGAAGATGACGGCAAAGACCGTGGCCAGGACAGTGAGCGAGATCAAGGAGATCCTCCCGGCCGCCGGCCGGGAGGAGGAGACGGACGCCCTCGACCCGGCGCCGCGGCACCGTGTCGAAGGTCTCGCCCGGCCGCGGCGATGAGCGCGGCTGCAGGGGCCGGGCGCGAGGCGCGCCAGTGTGTCGACTCCCTGCCGTTGGGGCTACTCCCCTTCAGTGCTGCCCACCCTACCCGGGGCACACTGCAGGCCGGCACGACGAGGGGAGCAGCATGGACAAGGTGGTCGCCTCCGCGGCGGAGGCCGTGCGTGACGTGCCCTCCGGGGCGTCGCTGGCGGTGGGCGGTTTCGGGCTGTGTGGCATCCCCTCCGCGCTCATCGAGGCGCTGCTGGCGTCCGGGGTGGACCGGCTCGAGACCGTGAGCAACAACTGCGGAGTCGACGGGTGGGGTCTCGGGACGCTGCTGTCGGCCAAGCGGATCCGCCGCACCACCGGTTCCTACGTCGGGGAGAACAAGGAATTCGAGCGGCAGTTCCTGGCCGGTGAGCTCGAGGTGGAGCTGGTGCCGCAGGGCACGCTCGCCGAGCGGCTGCGCGCGGGCGGCGCGGGCATTCCGGCCTTCTTCACCCCGGCCGGCGTGGGCACCCAGGTGGCCGACGGCGGCCTGCCGTGGCGCTACGACGGGTCGGGCGGCGTCGCGGTGGCCTCGCCGCCGAAGGAGGTCCGCGAGTTCGACGGCCAGGAGTACGTCCTGGAGCGGGCTCTGCGCACCGACTTCGCGCTGGTCCACGCGCGGCTCGGCGACCGGCACGGCAACCTGGTCTATGAGAAGTCGGCGATGAACTTCAACCCGCTGTGCGCCCCGGCCGGCCGGGTGACCATCGCCGAGGTCGAGGAGCTGGTCGAGCCGGGCGAGATCGACCCGGCGCGGGTGCACACTCCGGGCGTGTTCGTGCAGCGGGTCGTGCAGGTGGCCGACGTGGACAAGCGCATCGAGAAGCGCACCACCCGGACGAGGAGCTGACGTGGTGCTGTCGCGCGACGAGCTGGCGGCCCGGGTGGCCCGCGAGCTGCAGGACGGGCAGTACGTCAACCTCGGCATCGGGCTGCCGACCCTCGTCCCCAACCACCTGCCCGACGGCGTGCACGTCGTGCTGCAGTCCGAGAACGGCGTGCTGGGCGTCGGCCCGTACCCGTACGACGACCAGGTGGACCCCGACCTCATCAACGCGGGCAAGGAGACGGTGACCGTGCAGGCCGGCGCCTCCTACTTCGACTCCGCCCTGTCGTTCTCGATGATCCGCGGCGGCCACATCGACGTCGCGGTCCTGGGCGCGATGCAGGTGTCGGCAGCCGGCGACCTGGCCAACTGGGTCATTCCCGGCAAGATGGTCAAGGGGATGGGCGGCGCGATGGACCTCGTCCACGGCGCCAAGAAGGTGATCGTGATGATGGAGCACGTCGCCAGGGACGGCACCCACAAGATCGTCCAGGAGTGCTCCCTGCCGCTGACCGGCAAGGCCTGCGTGCACCGGATCGTCAGCGACCTCGCGGTCCTCGACGTCGAGCCGGGCGGGCTGGTGCTGCGGGAGACCGCGCCCGGCGTCAGCGTCGACGACGTGCGCGCCGCGACGGGCCCGGCGCTCGAGGTGCGGCTGACCCCCGGCTGACGGCCGCAGATCCGCGGTGGCAGTCTTCGCCGCATGACCGCTGACATCACGACCGACGAGTTCTCCTACGAGGTGGCCGACGGGGTCGCGACCCTCACCCTGAACCGGCCGGCGCGCAAGAACGCGTTCACGCTGACGATGGTCGACACCTGGACGCAGGCGCTGCGGGCGGCCGCGCGCGACACCGCTGTGCGGGCGGTCGTCGTGACCGGCGCCGGCGACGCGTTCTGCTCCGGTGTGGACCTGTCGGCGCTGGCCGAGGTCGACGACACGCCGCTGGGCCGCAAGCGCATGCTGACCGACCGCATCCACCAGGTGGCCATCGCGCTGGCCGACCTCGACAAGCCGGTCGTCGCCGCGATGAAGGGCGTCGCCGTCGGCGCCGGCCTGGACATGGCCCTGCTGTGCGACATGCGCTTCGCCGGCCGCTCCGTGCGGCTGTCCGAGGGCTACATCAAGGTCGGCCTCGTGCCCGGCGATGGCGGTGCCTGGCTGCTGCCCCGCCTGGTCGGCACGGCCAAGGCGATGGAGCTGCTCATGACCGGGGACACCGTCGGCCCGGACGAGGCCCTGCGCCTGGGCATGGTCAACCGCGTCTACGAGGACGACGAGCTGCTCGACCGGACGTATGAGTTCGCCCGGCAGCTGGCCGCCGCCCCGCCCGTGCAGATCGGGCTGATCAAGCGCCTGGTGCGCTCGGCGGAGTCGGTGGACCTGCGCACGCACTACGACATGGTTTCGTCGCACTTCGGCGTCGTGTCCTCTCTGGAGGACTACGCCGAGTCGCAGGCGGCCTTCCGCGAGAAGCGGCCGGGCACCTTCGTCGGGCGCTGACGCCACTAGCCTGCCGCGATGGACGTCCTCGTGCTCAACGGCCCCAACCTCGGCCGACTCGGCACCCGCGAGCCGGAGACCTACGGCACCACGACGTACGCCGAGCTGGACGCGCTGTGCCGCCGGACGGCGGACGAGCTCGGGCTGTCGGTCGACGTCCGCCAGACCGACGCGGAGCACGAGATGATCGCCTGGGTGCACGAGGCGGCCGACCGGCCGGCCGCGGTGGTGCTGAACCCGGGGGCCTGGACGCACACGTCCATCGCGCTGCGCGACGCCTGCTCGATGCTGGTGCGCCCGCTGCTCGAGGTGCACCTGAGCAACGTGCACGCCCGCGAGCCGTTCCGCGCCCACTCCTACATCTCCGGCGTGGCCACCGGGGTGGTGGCCGGGCTCGGCGTGCAGGGCTACCTGCTGGCGCTGCGGTGGATGGCGCAGCAGGCCTGACGCCGGTGCCGGTGCGGGCCGGGGCGGCCAGGTATGGATGACTTGTCAACCAACCGGGTAGGGTGAGGCCATGACCACCACCGAGCCCTGGCTCACCCGCGACGAGCAGACGGCCTGGCGCGCGTGGCGGGACATGCAGCAGCAGCTGGACTCGCACCTGGGCCGCACGCTGGCCGCCGGGTCGGACCTGTCCATGGCCGACTTCGGTGTGCTCGTCGTGCTCACCGACGTTCCGGACGGCCGCACCCGGGCGTACGAGCTGGGGCGCGCTCTGCAGTGGGAGAAGAGCCGGCTGTCGCACCACCTCACCCGCATGGAGAAGCGCGGGCTGGTCCGCCGCGAGAACTGCCCGTCGGACGCGCGCGGCGCGTACGTCGTGCTCACCGACGCGGGGCGCAAGGCGATCGAGGCGGCCGCGCCGGCGCACGTGGCCGAGGTGCGGCGCCTCGTCTTCGACGTGCTGACGCCGGAGCAGGTCCAGGCGATGCGGACCATCGCCGAGCTCGTCCTGAGCCGGCTGGATCCCGACGCCGGCTGCGACCGCTAGGCCCCGGCGAAGACCTCGTCCACGATCGCGCGGGCTTCGGACTGCAGCCGGGCCAGGTGCTCGGGCCCGGAGAAGCTCTCCGCGTAGATCTTGTAGACGTCCTCGGTGCCGGACGGCCGGGCCGCGAACCAGCCCGAGGCGGTCGTCACCTTCAGGCCGCCGATGGCCGCGCCGTTGCCGGGCGCCGCGGTGAGCTTCGCGGTCACCGGCTCGCCCGCCAGCTCGCCCGCGGTGACCTGCTCGGGCGACAGCTTGCCCAGCACCGCCTTCTGCTCGCGGGTGGCGGGGGCGTCGATGCGGGCGTACGCCGGCTCGCCGTAGGTCTGCGTCAGCCGGGTGTAGTGCTCGCCGGGCGAGGCGCCGGTGACCGCGGTGATCTCGGCCGCCAGCAGGCAGAGCAGCAGCCCGTCCTTGTCGGTCGTCCAGACGCTGCCGTCCTTGCGCAGGAACGACGCGCCGGCTGACTCCTCCCCGCCGAACGCCACCGACCCGTCGAGCAGCCCGGGCACGAACCACTTGAACCCGACCGGCACCTCGAGCAGTCGACGGCCGAGGCCGGCGGTCACCCGGTCGATCATGGAGGAGCTGACCAGGGTCTTGCCGATGGCCGCCTGCTCGCCCCAGCCCGCGCGGTGGGTGAGCAGGTACTCGATGGCGACGCTGAGGTAGGCGTTGGGGTTGAGCAGCCCCGCGTCGGGCGTGACGATGCCGTGCCGGTCGGCGTCCGCGTCGTTGCCGGTGGCCACCTGGAACTCCGCGCGCCGCTCGATCAGCGACGCCATCGCGTGGGGCGACGAGCAGTCCATGCGGATCTTGCCGTCCCAGTCGAGCGTCATGAACCGCCACGTCGGGTCCACCAGCGGGTTGACGACGGTGAGGTCGAGCCGGTGCCGGTCGGCGATCTCGCCCCAGTAGTCGACGCTCGCGCCGCCCAGCGGGTCGGCGCCGATGCGCACGCCGGCAGCGCGCACCGCGTCGAGGTCGAGCACCGACGGCAGGTCGTCGACGTAGGCGCCGAGGAAGTCGTACGTGCCGGTGCTGTCGGCGGCGCGGGCCCTGGCCAGCGGGATGCGGCGGACGCCGGTGAGCCCCTCGCGCAGGAGCGCGTTCGCCGCGTCCTGCACCGCGCCGGTGATGTCGCTGCCGGCCGGGCCGCCGTCCGGCGGGTTGTACTTGAAGCCACCGTCTGCCGGCGGGTTGTGCGACGGCGTCACGACGACGCCGTCGGCCAGACCCGTGGTGCGGCCGCGGTTGTAGGTCAACACCGCGTGCGACAGCGCGGGCGTCGGGGTGTAGCGGTCGCGGCTGTCGATCAGCACGCGGACGTCGTTGGCGGCGAAGACCTCGAGTGCGGTGCTCCACGCCGGCTCGGACAGCGCGTGGGTGTCCTTGGCGAGGAACAGCGGGCCGTCGATGCCGGCCGCGCGGCGGTGGTCGCAGATGGCCTGGCTGGTGGCCGCGATGTGGTCGTCGTTGAACGCGTTGTGCAGGCTCGACCCGCGGTGGCCGGAGGTGCCGAACGACACCCGCTGGCCGGGGTCGGACGCGTCCGGGTGCCCGGCGTAGTAGGCCGTGACCAGGCGTGCCACGTCGACGAGGTCCTCCGGCAGCGCTCTCGTCCCTGCTCGCTGGTGCACCGCCACGGAGGCCTCCTGTCGTCGGCCCGGCCGGCTGCCGGGACGTCCGGCGACCCTACTCAGGACGCCGGCGGCAGCTGGCCCCTACGTTGCAGGTCCGGCCGGGCGCCCGGGACCCGGACGCTCGCCGGCCGACAGGGGAGGACCGGCGTGCCGGACGGGACGACGAGCGAGCACGACCTGCTGGACCGGGCGGCGCGACTGCTCGCGCAGACGGGCCTGCCCGTCCAGCCGAGCGGCGGGCCGCGTGCGCTGCTGGCGCACTACTACCGGCACGTCCCGCCGGAGGACCTGCAGGGCCGCGACGCCGCGGCCGTGGCCGGTGCGGTGGCCGCCC
>JAOPWI010000006.1 GCA_025965755.1 Frankiales bacterium
TGCCGCTCCGGCCGTCGCCGCCGGCGTTCACCGTGGCGCCGGCGGCGTTCTGGCCGCTGGAGCAGCGGGCGTCGCTGCCGGAGCCCTGGCCGCCGGGCAGGTCCAGCGCGACCGCGACCGCGGCCGGCGCGAGCAGCGCGGCCATCGCAGCCAGCGCAGCGAGCGTCCTTCTCATGGGCGCTCCACCGGGCGGCCCGGCCGGGGAGTCGTTCCCGCCTGGGTCGACCGGCACCGAGCGCCGCCGCCGGCCCCGGAGAACCTCCGGTGCGGGGGCGTGCGGAGCACTCGCCTGGGGCGGCTCAACTGATCTGGTCGAAGATCGAGAAGATGGGCATGTACAGCGCGATGATCATCGAGCCGACGAGCCCGCCGAGAATGGCGATCATGAGCGGCTCGATCAGCGCGGTGAGCGCCTCCGTCGTCGCCTCGACCTCCTGGTCGTAGAACTGGGAGATCTTCATCAGCATGCCGTCGAGGGCACCGGTGTCCTCGCCGACCGCCATCATCTGAACGACCATCGGCGGAAAGACGGGATGGTTGGTGAGCGGACCGGCCAGCGACTCACCGGTGCGCACGCTGTCCTGGACGTCGCGAATGGCCCGGGCGAGGACCAGGTTGCCCGTGGTGTCGGCGACGATGTCCAGGCTCTGCAGGATGGGCACGCCGGAGCTCATCATCGTGCCGAGGTTGCGCGAGAACCGGCTGAGCGCGATCTTCTGGAACAGCGGCCCGAAGACAGGCATCTTGAGCTTCATCGGGTCGACGACCGCGCGTACGCGCTCGAGGTGCTTGGTCCGCTTGTAGGCGACCGACGCGCCCACGAGGAGCACGAACAGCACCGGGAAGTACGTCTTGAGGCCGGCGCTGAGCGCGACCAGGATCCGCGTCGGGAGCGGCAGCTGAGCCCCCAGGCCGTCGAACATGCTGGTGAAGACCGGCACGATGAACAGCAGCATGGCCACACACATCAAGATGGCCATGATGAAGACGACGACCGGGTAGGTCATCGCCGCCTTGACCTTGCCCCGCAGCTTCACCTCGGCCTCGTAGTTCGCCGCGATCTGCAGCAGCACGGTGTCCAGGAACCCGCCGACCTCACCGGCCTTGGTCATGTTGACCATGAGCGGCGGGAAGACCTTGGGATGCTTGGCCATGGACGCCGAGAGCGAGTTGCCGGTCTGAATGTCGTTGCGGACCTCCCCGAGGATCCGGGCGAGCTCCTTGTTCTCCGTCTGGTTGGTCAGAATGCTCAGGGCCCGCAGCAGGGTGAGCCCCGAGTTGAGCATGGTGGCGAACTGCCGGGAGAAGACGGCCAGATCCTTGAGCTTCACCTTGGGCGCGAAGCCGGGAAGGGTGATCTCCTTCTGGAGCCCGGTGTTCGCCTCCTTGACGCTCAGCGGCGACATCCCCATGCCCCGGAGCTTGGCGATGGCCTGCGCCTCGCTGTCGGCCTCGAGCCGGCCCTTGGTGAGGGCGCCCTTCTTGTCGCGGACCTTGTAGTCGAACGTCGCGGTGGTCATCCCCGTACCCCTCAGGCCCGGCCGCAGAGCCGCTGGAAGTCCTCGGCGTGGTGGCACTTCTCGAGCGCCATCTCGTAGGTGATGCGGCCCTGCTTGACCAGCCCGGCCAGCGAGCTGTCCATGGTCGACATCCCGAACTTCGCGCCGGCCTGCAGCGCCGAGTAGATCTGGTGGGTCTTGCCCTCGCGGATGAGGTTGCGGATGGCCGGCGTGGCCTTGAGGACCTCGGTCGCGGCGACCCGGCCCTTGCCGTCCGCGGTCTTGACGAGCTGCTGGCAGACGATGCCCTGGAGCGCGCCGGCGAGCTGGACCCGTACCTGCTGCTGCTGGGCCGGCGGAAAGACGTCGATGATGCGGTCGACGGTCTGGGCGGCGTCCTGGGTGTGCAGCGTGGCCATCACCAGGTGGCCGGTCTCCGCGGCGGTCAGGGCGATCTCGATGGTCTCCAGGTCGCGGAGCTCGCCGACCAGGATGATGTCCGGGTCCTGGCGCAGCACGTGCTTGAGCGCGTTGGCGAAGGACCAGGTGTCCTCGCCGACCTCGCGCTGGTTGACCAGGCAACCCTGGTGCGTGTGCAGGAACTCGATCGGGTCCTCGACGGTCATGATGTGGTCGCGGCGGGACCGGTTGGCGTGGTCGACCAACGAGGCGAGCGTCGTCGACTTGCCCGAGCCGGTCGGTCCGGTGACGAGCACGAAGCCGCGGGTCAACCCGGCCAGCTCGGCGACCGAATCGGGCACGCCGAGGGCGTCCAGGCGCTTGATCTCGTTGGGGATCAGGCGAAACGCTGCGCCCAGGGCATCGCGCTGGCGGTAGACGTTGACGCGGAAGCGGGCCCGGCCGGGCAGCGAGTAGGCGAAGTCCAGCTCCAGCGTCTCCTCGAACCGCTCCCGCTGCTTCTGCGTCAGGATGGCGTAGAGCGTCTGCTGGATCATCGCAGCGGACAGCACGGGGAAGCCGGCCACCGGGCCCAGCGCGCCGTTGCGGCGCACCGTGGGCGGCGCTCCGACGGTCAGGTGCAGGTCCGAGGCGCCCTGGTCGAGCACGTGCAGGAGCAGGTCGGCCAGAAAGGTGCTCGAGTCGGAGTTGTCCTCGCTGCCGAGGCGGACCGCAGCGGTCTCGTCGGGGCGGGCCTGGGCGGGCACCGCGGCGATCTGGACCGGAGCCGGCGGCGGCACCGGCAGCAGGCGGGGC
>JAOPWI010000009.1 GCA_025965755.1 Frankiales bacterium
GGCCGCCCAGGGCGCTCACCAGCCCGCCGCCGCCGCGGCGCAGCTCCAGGCCGGCCGGCGCGCAGGGGTCGGCGCTGTCGGCGAAGCACACCGGGCCGCGGTTGGAGGCCAGCAGCAGTCGGGCCCCCGTCACGCCGGTGATCGTAGGAGCACTCGCCCGGGTGATGCAGTCCCCGTCCGGGTGCTCCGATCCTGGTTGTCGAGAGTGGTGAGACGGACATCGCCACGTCGCTCGTTCCGCATCCCGACCGAGGACCGGTCGCTGGCTGCGGGCACCGGAGAACTCCATCGTGCTGGTCACCTATGTCGACCGCTGCTCTGCCTGCTCCTGCTCCTCTCTGCGGGACGAGGCCGGTCGCCGGCCCGTTCCCGGTCTCGGCGGGTGCGGTGAGTCGTGCCGCTGCCACTGCCTGACCACGCCGGCCGTCAAGGTCGCCCGCGTCGGCGCCGCCTCGCTCGCCGGCGACGCGGGCCGGTTCCGCTTCTGGCGGCGCAGCCGCCAGCTGATCTCGGCCGGCGAGCACCTGGTGCCGGTCGCCTCGCACTAGCCCTACACTTGCTCCGGCACCACAACTGCATACGCACCGCTCATCCCGAGGGGCAGAGGGACACGGCCCGACGACGCCCCGGCAACCAGCGTGAAAGCCCCGTTCGCGGGCGCCTCACGCCAGGTGCCAACTCCGTCCCGCACATGTCGTGCGGGGAAGATGAGGAGAGGCCTCGTACATGACTGCTCTGACCGTCCCCGCCGCCTTCGCCGGCTCGCCCGCCACCGGGCTGGTCTGCAAGGAGTGCCACAACACCGTTCCGCTGGCTCCCGTGCACGTCTGCGACCGGTGCTTCGCGCCGCTCGAGGTCGCCTACGACGAGGAGCGGCTGCGCCTGGTCACCCGGGCCTCGATCGAGGCCGGCCCGCAGACGATCTGGCGCTACGCCGGCCTGCTGCCGGCCGGACAGGACCTCGCGACCAGGGTGGACCTGGGCGCGGGCATGACGCGCCTGCGCGAGGCGCCGCACCTGGCCGCCGCGCTCGGCATGCGCAAGCTGTACGTCAAGGACGACAGCGGCAACCCGACCCACTCCTTCAAGGACCGGGTCGTCTCGGTGGCGCTGTCGGCCGCCCGGGCGTTCGGCTACACGACGGTCTCCTGTGCCTCCACCGGCAACCTGGCCAACTCGGTCGCCGCGCACGCCGCGCACGCGGGTCTGACCTCGATCGTGTTCATTCCGAGCGACCTCGAGCAGGGCAAGGTCGTGCAGACGGCCGTCTACGGCCAGACGCTGGTGGCGGTCGAGGGCACCTACGACGACGTCAACCGCCTCTGCAGCGAGATCGCGGAGAACGAGGACTGGGCGTTCGTCAACGTCAACGTCCGGCCGTACTACGCCGAGGGCTCCAAGACGCTCGGCTACGAGGTGGCCGAGCAGCTCGGCTGGCGGCTGCCTGAGCAGGTCGTCATTCCGATGGCCTCCGGCTCGCTGCTCACCAAGGTCGACAAGGCCTTCGGCGAGCTGACGCGGCTCGGGCTGGTCGAGCCGTCGGACTACCGCGTGTTCGGCGCGCAGGCCACCGGATGCTCGCCGATCGCCACCGCCTTCGAGAACGGCTGGGACGTCGTCAAGCCGGTCAAGCCGTCGACCATCGCCAAGTCGCTGGCCATCGGCAACCCGGCCGACGGGCCGTACGCGCTGGACACCGTCCGCCGCACCGGCGGCGCGATGGGCCACGTCTCCGACGAGGAGGTCGTGGAGGGCATCCGCCTG
Organism: Frankiales bacterium; assembly: GCA_025965755.1. Classification (GTDB taxonomy): domain Bacteria; phylum Actinomycetota; class Actinomycetes; order Mycobacteriales; family SCTD01; genus RYN-170. Next base: position 1,765 of record JAOPWI010000009.1, read on the forward strand.
CTCGCGTCGACCGAGGGGGTCTTCGCCGAGACGGCCGGCGGCGTCACCGTCGCAACCCTGCGCCAGCTGCTGCGCGCCGGCCTGGTCGACCCCGACGCCGAGACGGTGCTCTACAACACCGGCGACGGCCTGAAGACCATCGACGCGGTGGCCGGGGTCGTCGGTCCGACCGCGACCATCGCGCCGTCGTACGCCGCCTTCGCCAAGACCGGTCTCGCCGACTAGGTCCGGCCGCGCTGGCGAGGTCCGGCCGCTGACGAGGGCCGGCCGGGCAGGACGTCGATGTGGACGTGGTCCAGGTGAGCGCGCACGGCGGGGTCGCCGCCGCCGGCCGGGACCCGGTAGCTGCGCCAGCCCTCGGAGGCCTGCGCGACCGTCCAGATGCGCCGGTCGAAGATCACGGTGGCCAGGCCGAGTGACGAGGCGTGGGCGACGGCCCACTGGGCGGCCACCCACCCCCGCCGGCGGTTGTCCGGCGTGAGAGGGCGGAAGAAGACGTCGACGGCGCGCCCCTCGTAGTGCGCTGAGCCGGCGATGTGGCCGGTACGCACGCCGCCCGGAGCGAAGCCCCCGACCGGCGGGCCGCCGAACACGAGGTCGACCTGCTCGAGCACCCTGGCGGCCCGGGGCGTGAGGCCGGCCGGGCCCTCCGGCTCCGGCGACGCCGGCGGCACGTCAGGAGCGCAGCTCAGCCGCGAGGATCCATGGCCGAGCAGGGCCCGGGCCAGGGCCAGGTCGGCCGCGCCCGGGCGGGCGGCGGGCGGAACCCGGGCGAGGGCGTCCACCGCGCGCCCGGCGGTGTCGCCGTCGCGCGCCGTCCGCACGGCCACGGCCAGCCTGGTCGCCGGAACCCCGTCGCGCAGGGCGACTCCGGCCAGCGTCGTCACGCGCTCGGCCTGCTCCGCCGACAGGTCCTGCACGGCTCCGGAGACGACCAGCGAGCAGTCCGGGTCCGGGTCCAGGACCTGCGTGCCGACGGCCACGGCCGTGAGGAGTGCCACACCGGCGGCCAGAGCCGTTCGCCGCCCGCGTCGCACGCCCCGTTCAACGGCGCCGGGCGCCGCGCCGTTCCCGCCGCTCGCGGCCGAAACCTTCCGGCAACGCCAGTCGACCGTCACTGCGGGTGAGCAGCTTGTCGCGCATCAGTGCGACGGGCCCGGGCACAGAGCCGCCGACAAGAACGCGCCCCCTTCACCGGGGCGCTCGATGGAGGAGACCACATGCGCAGAGCACTCGCTAGTGCTGGATTCGTCGGGGCGCTCGCTCTGACGCCGCTGGCCGTCGCTGTCCCGGCCTACGCCGCCGCGCCGGCCGCCCCCGTCGTCGCTTCGCAGGACAGCGTGGACGTCGACGAGCCGCTCGCCCAGGACGGCCAGGACGACAGCGGCAAGTACGGCCTGATCGGGCTCTCCGGCCTGCTGGGGCTGTTCGGCTACAAGAAGTACAAGGACCACCGCGCCGCGCAGGACACCCGCGTCGGAGGCGTCGACACCGACGGCACCGGCTCGCAGCGCCTCTAGACCTCGTCCCCCCTCTTCCCCCAGCCTCTCGAAGGAGAACTGACATGCGCAAGACCCTGGCCGTCGTGGCCCTCAGCACCGCGCTCACCGGCGGCACCGCCGCCCTGGCCACCTCGGCGTACGCCGCTCCCGTGACCGCGGGCGCCGTCGCCGCGCAGCAGAGCAGCACCGACAACGACCAGTCGGAGAGCGACAAGACCGGCCTGTGGGGCCTGCTCGGCCTGCTCGGCCTGGCCGGGCTGGCCAAGCGCAAGGAGCACACGGACACGCACAGCACCACCACGCGCCGCTAGACCGCGCGCACACGAGGCCGGGACGCCCTGCGTCCCGGCCTCGTGGCGTTCCCGCGCGCTTGCACTCTCAGGGGTCGAGTGCTAACAAGGACGTAGCACTCCGACGTGCAGAGTGCCAGTTCACTGGCACGTGCGAGGTTCCCTGGGTGAGGCCGGAAGTCCGGTCGTCCGTCGCGGGCACCCAGGGGCCAGCACGCCCGACCGGGAGGATCCACCAGCATGGCCAAGATCATCGCCTTCGACGAAGAGGCCCGCCGCGGCCTCGAGCGCGGCATGAACCAGCTCGCCGACGCCGTCAAGGTCACCCTCGGCCCGAAGGGCCGCAACGTCGTCCTGGAGAAGAAGTGGGGTGCCCCCACGATCACCAATGACGGCGTCTCGATCGCCAAGGAGATCGAGCTCGAGGACCCGTACGAGAAGATCGGCGCCGAGCTCGTCAAGGAGGTCGCCAAGAAGACCGACGACGTCGCGGGTGACGGCACCACCACGGCGACCGTGCTGGCCCAGGCGCTCGTGCGCGAGGGCCTGCGCAACGTCGCCGCCGGCGCGAACCCGATGGGCCTGAAGAAGGGCATCGAGGCCGCTGTCGCCGCGGTCGTCGAGGCCATCGGCAACGCTGCCAAGGACGTCGAGACCAAGGAGCAGATCGCCTCCACGGCGAGCATCTCCGCTGCTGACACCACGGTCGGCGAGATCATCGCCGAGGCCATGGACAAGGTCGGCAAGGAGGGCGTCATCACCGTCGAGGAGAGCAACACCTTCGGCCTCGAGCTCGAGCTCACCGAGGGCATGCGCTTCGACAAGGGTCACCTGTCGGCCTACTTCGTGACCGACACCGACCGCATGGAGACCGTGCTCGACGACCCGTACATCCTGGTCGTCAACGGCAAGATCAGCTCCGTCAAGGACCTGCTGCCGCTGCTCGAGAAGGTCATGCAGTCCGGCAAGCCGCTGGCGATCATCGCCGAGGACGTCGAGGGCGAGGCCCTCGCGACCCTGGTGGTCAACAAGATCCGCGGCACCTTCAAGTCCGTCGCGGTGAAGGCCCCCGGGTTCGGCGACCGTCGCAAGGCCATGCTGGGCGACATCGCGATCCTCACCGGTGGCCAGGTCATCAGCGAGGAGGTCGGTCTCAAGCTCGACAACGCCGACATCTCCCTGCTCGGCCGCGCGCGGAAGTTCGTCACCACCAAGGACGAGACGACGATCATCGAAGGTGCCGGTGACGCCGACCAGATCCAGGGTCGCGTGAACCAGATCCGCGCCGAGATCGAGAAGTCGGACTCCGACTACGACCGCGAGAAGCTGCAGGAGCGCCTGGCCAAGCTGGCCGGCGGTGTTGCGGTCATCAAGGTCGGCGCGGCCACCGAGGTCGAGCTCAAGGAGCGCAAGCACCGCATCGAGGACGCCGTTCGCAACGCGAAGGCGGCCGTCGAGGAGGGCATCGTCGCCGGCGGCGG
>JAOPWI010000134.1 GCA_025965755.1 Frankiales bacterium
CTTCTTTGCGCGGGGTGGCCACTGGCTCGCCGTCCTGCGCAACGGCGTCACGTTGCGCGGGACGGCGGGGTCCCGTGTGGGCTCAGGCGGCCATCGCCTTCTTCAGGTTCTCGTCGATCTTGTCGAGGAAGCCGGTGGTCGACAGCCAGGGCTGGTCGGGACCGATGAGGAGGGCGAGGTCCTTGGTCATGTGGCCGGCCTCGACGGTGTCGACGCAGACCTTTTCCAGCGTGTCGGCAAAGCGCGCGAGCTCGGCATTGTCGTCGAGCTTGGCGCGGTGGGCGAGGCCCCGCGTCCAGGCGAAGATCGAGGCGATCGAGTTGGTCGAGGTCTCCTCGCCGCGCTGGTGCTGGCGGAAGTGGCGGGTGACGGTGCCGTGCGCGGCTTCCGCCTCGCAGGTCTTGCCGTCCGGGGTCATCAGCACCGAGGTCATCAGGCCGAGCGAGCCGAAGCCCTGGGCCACGGTGTCGGACTGGACGTCGCCGTCGTAGTTCTTGCAGGCCCAGACGTAGCCGCCCTCCCACTTCATGGCCGCCGCGACCATGTCGTCGATGAGCCGGTGCTCGTAGGTGATGCCGGCGGCGTCGAAGTCGGCCTTGAACTCGGACTCGAAGACCTCGGCGAACAGGTCCTTGAACCGGCCGTCGTACGCCTTCATGATCGTGTTCTTGGTGCTCAGGTAGACCGGGAAGTTGCGGTCCAGGCCGTAGCGCAGCGAGGCGCGGGCGAAGTCGCGGATCGAGTCGTCCAGGTTGTACATCGCCATGGCGACGCCGCCGCCCGGAAACTCGAACACGTTGTGCTCGATCGGCTGCGAGCCGTCCTGCGGGGTGAACGTCAGGGTCAGCGTGCCGGGACCCGGGACGACCATGTCGGTCGCGCGGTACTGGTCGCCGAAGGCGTGACGGCCGATGACGATCGGCTTGGTCCAGCCCGGCACCAGGCGCGGAATGTTGGAGATGACGATGGGCTCGCGGAAGATGACGCCGCCGAGGATGTTGCGGATCGTGCCGTTCGGCGACTTCCACATCTTCTTCAGGCCGAACTCCTCGACCCGCGCCTCGTCCGGCGTGATCGTCGCGCACTTGACCGCGACGCCGTACTGCTTGGTGGCGTGGGCCGAGTCGATGGTGATCTGGTCGTCGGTCGCGTCACGCGACTCCATGCCCAGGTCGTAGTACTTCAGGTCAACGTCGAGGTAGGGCAGGATCAGCTGCTCCTTGATGAACGACCAGATGATGCGTGTCATCTCGTCGCCGTCCATCTCGACGATGGGGTTCTGGACCTTGATCTTGCTGGCAGCCATGGTCTGGGTCTCCTCTAGAGCGACTGGACGTCGGCCTGCTTGGCGCGGACGGCCTCGGCGGCCTCCTTCAGCCCAGCCAGCTCGGACTCGGTCAGGTCGCCCTCGACGACCCGCTTGACGCCTTCGGCGCCGATCTCGGCCTCGACGCCGAGGTAGACGCCCTCGATGCCGTACTCACCGTCGACCCAGGCGCAGACCGGCATGACGGCGCCGGAGTCCTCGATGACGGCCTTGGCCATGCGGGCGGCCGCGGCCGACGGCGCGTAGTAGGCCGAACCGGTCTTGAGCAGCGCCACGACCTCGGCGCCGCCGTTGCGGGTGCGGGTGACGAGCTCCTCGATCTTGTCGGCCGGGAGCACCTCGGACAGCGGCTTGCCGTCGACGGTGCAGCGGCTCGGGACCGGGACCATGGTGTCGCCGTGCGAGCCCAGGGTCAGCGTCTTGACCTTGCCGACCTCGACGCCGGCGGCCTCGGCCACGTTGTTGGTGAACCGCGCGGTGTCCAGCATGCCGGCCTGGCCCAGAACCTTGTTCTTGGCGAAACCGGTGGCCAGCTGGGCCAGCGCGGTCATCTCGTCCAGCGGGTTGGACACGACGATGAGGACGGCGTTCGGCGAGTGCTTGGCGACGTTCTCCGCCACGCCGCGGACGATGCCCGCATTGACCTCGATGAGGTCCATGCGGCTCATGCCCGGCTTGCGCGGGAGACCGGCGGTGATGACGACGACGTCGGAGCCGGCGGTGGCCTCGTAGCCGCCGCCCTCCTTGGTGGTCGTCGCGCCGACCACGAGGGTCTCGAAGCCCTCGATCGGCCGCGACTGGTTGAGGTCGAGCGCCAGGCCCTCGGACTTGCCCTCGACGATGTCGGTGAGTACGACGGTCTCGAACACGTCGTACTCGGCCAGGCGCTGTGCGGTGGTCGAGCCGTAGAATCCGGCGCCGACGACGGTCACCTTGCCTCTGCGTGCCATGTGTGGGGGGTCCCTCTCTTCGGGTCGCGCTGGTCACGTGGACCATACGAGGTGGCCTGCGCCCGCGCCGCGGCGGCTAGCGCGTCGGCGTCCTGGGCGAGCGGGTGGGGCGCGGCTGGGGCCGCTGGCCCTGCGGCGAGGGGCTGGCCGGGCTCGCCTGCACGCTCGGGGCCGGGCTGGGCCGGGCGCCGGGAGGCGGGCTGGGAGTCCGACTCGGCCGGGGTGCGCGGGTCGGGCTGGCCGCAGGGGTCGGCCGGGGCGCGCGGGTCGGGCTGGCCGCAGG
>JAOPWI010000191.1 GCA_025965755.1 Frankiales bacterium
CGCCGCGGCTACTTCGTCGAGGGGCTGGGCGCCGCGCAGTTCGCCGCGCCCGGAGCCGTGGACCGCATGCGCGCGCTGGCGGCCACCCGGAGCCCGGACGCCGAGCCGAGGTGGACGACCCCGGTCCCCGGCGGGTGGGACGCCCGCTTCGGCGACCAGCGCCGCCGCCGCGACGAGGCCCGCGCCGTGGTGCTGGCGGCCACCGACCCGGCCAACCCGTACGGCGCGGCCCTGGGCTGGCCGCCCCTCGAGGGGCACCGGCCCGGGCGAAAGGCCGGGGCGCTGGTGGTGCTCGTCGACGGCCGGCTCGTGCTCTACGTCGAGCGCGGCGGCCGGAGCCTGCTGTCGTTCACCGACGACGACGCCTGCCTCGGGCCCGCGGTCGACGCGCTGGCCCTGGCCGTCCGCGACGGCGCCCTGGGCAGACTGACGGTCGAGAAGGCCGACGGCGAGCCGGCGCTGACCTCCGCGCTGGGCCTGGCGCTCGAGCACGCCGGTTTCCGGCCCACCCCGCGGGGCCTGCGGCTGCGGGCCTGAGCCGGCTGACGACCGGTCCCCTTCAGGGCGCAGCGACCGGCATCGCCGGGCTGTCGGCGCTGCCGGGATCCGCTCCCGGGTCCTCCAGGCGGGCCAGCTCCCGCAGCGAGCGGGGAAGGAGCGCCAGCGACATGGCCAGCACGCCGAGCGCCCCGCCGACCACCAGCACCCCGGTCGCGCCGACCAGGTCGGCGACCGGACCGGCCAGCAGGTAGCCCAGCGGCAGCAGCGCGAGCGAGCCCATCCAGTCCCAGGCCGACACCCGTGACAGCAGGTGCGGCGGAATCCGCTGGGCCAGAGCCGTCTCCCACCAGACGGCGAACAGCCCGATGCCAAACCCGGCGGCCGTCATGGCCGCATAGGCCAGCAGCGGATCGGGCCCCAGCGCGTACACGGTGATCGATCCGGGCCAGGCGATGCTGGCCAGGATTCCGGCGTACATCGGCCGGGCCGGCCGCCACCGTGCGCCCAGCACCGCCCCGCAGACGGTGCCCACGCCCCAGGCCGCGTTGGCCAGGCCGTAGACCGCGTCGTTGCCGTAGACGTCCTCGGCCACCGCCGCGCCGAGCACGAAGAACGGCGCCAGAGCCACGAGCAGGGCGACCGAGAAGGCCAGAATCGTCACCCACACCCAGGCGCGCTGCTGGACGGCCTGCCAGCCCTCGCGCAGCTCGACCAGGATGGTGCTGCGCTCGCCGGTCTCGCCGCGGGCACGGGTGCGCACCCGCCACAGCAGCAGCGCCGAGACGGCGAACGTCGCCGCGTCCAGCGCGAACGCCGCTGCACCGCCGACTCCCAGCACCAGCGCCGTGGACAGCGCGGGGCTCGCGAACTGCGCGATCTCGCGGCTGAGCCCGGTCAGCGCCTGGGCGGCCTGGATGTCGCTCTCGGGCACCGTCTGGGGCACCAGCCCGGTGTAGGCCGGCCGGAAGAACGACTCCGCGGTGCCGAACAGGATGCCGATGCCGACCATGTGCCAGATGCGGACCGTCCCCGTCACGATCAGCAGGGCCAGCACGGTGTGCAGCACGCACCGCACGAGGTCCGAGATCACCATGACGGTCTGGCGCGGCAGCCGGTCCGCGATCACGCCGCCGACCAGCACGAACAGCACGAGCGGGGCCGAATAGGCCGCCAGCACCAGGCCGACGTCACCGGGGTCGCCGGTCAGCTGGGTGACGTAGAGGCCGATGGCGACCAGGACGAGGGCGTCACCCAGCACGCTGGCGGTCTGGCTCAGCCAGAGCAGCCGGAAGTCGCGCGCGCGCAGAACGGTGAACACGCTGGCGACGCTACGGCTGGGGTCAGCCGGTTTTCCGGGTCGCGGCCCGCCCGAGCTGCCCGTCAGCCAGCTCGCGCGGAGCCGCGCTCACCAGTCCGGGCGCAGCGGCATCCCGGACAGCCCGGCCTTGCTCTTGACGGCCAGAACCTGGTGCAGCTGGATGTCGCCGCGCTCGAAGCCGAGCTGCGAGCCGGCGAGGTAGAGCGCCCAGACCCGCGCGGTGCCCTGGCCGACCTCGGTGACGGCCTCGTTCCAGTGGGCGTCGAGGTTGGCGCACCAGGCGTCGCAGGTCCTGGCGTAGTGCTCGCGCAGGTTCTCCTCGTGCCGCACCTCCAGGCCGGCCATCTCCAGCTCGCGCACGACCAGCGCCACGCTCGGCAGCTCACCGTCCGGAAAGACGTACCGGGTGATGAAGCCGCGCGACGCGATGGCCGGCATGGCGGAGTTCGGCCGGGTGATGCAGTGGTTCAGCAACCGGCCGCCGTCGCGCAGGCGGGCGGCGAGGCGCGCCGCGTACGCCGGGATCTGCTTGACGCCGATGTGCTCGGTGAGCCCGATGGAGCTGACCGCGTCGAAGCCGCTCTCGGTGATGTCGCGGTAGTCGCCGTGCCGGATCTCGGCGACGTCGGCGAGCCCCTCATCGGCCAGCATCTTCTGGCCGTACTCCGCCTGCTGGCGCGACAGCGTGACGCCGAGGGCGGTGACGCCGTAGTGCTGGACCGCGTGGCGCACCATGCCGCCCCAGCCGCAGCCGACGTCGAGCAGCCGCATGCCGGGCTTCAGCCCGAGCTTGCGGCAGACGAGGTCGAACTTCTCCTCCTGCGCCCGCTCGAGCGGAACGTCGGCCTGCGGATAGACCGCGCAGGTGTAGGCCATCGACGGGCCCAGCACCCACTCGTAGAAGCGGTTGCTCACGTCGTAGTGGTGGCTGATCGCGGCCGCGTCGCGCCCCGGAACGTGCGCGCGCAGCCCGGACAGGTAGCGCCGGGCGCCGACCTCCTGCGGCGGCGGCTCGACCCAGGTGAGGGCCTCGCGGCCGAGAGCTCTCGCGATGGCCCAGCGCTGCGCCGGCGTCAGCAGCGAGACCTTGCTCGGGCCGGCGACCGTCTTGAGCACCAGGTGGTGGTCGGTCGGCACGGTGCCGGGGGTGCGCAGGTCCAGCTCGCCGGAGACGTACGCCCGGGCGAAGCCGAGCTCGCCCGGCGCGCTGATCAGGTGGGCCAGGGCCTTGCGGCTCCGCACGTCGACGACGACCGCCGCGTCGCCGGGGCCGGCCGTCGAGCCGTCGTAGGCGGTGAGCCGGACGCCGTCCGGCAGGAGGGTGGACAGGGCCTGCGCGATCACTTGGCCTTCACCGCCTTGTCGTAGAGCGGGAGCAGACGCCCCTGCGCGTCGTAGGTCTTCTTCAGCACGTCGTAGACGTCCCCGCCGTAGAGGCGGCGGAAGTGGTCGGGGTCGTAGTGGGAGGTCGAGTACAGCGACTTGTGGCCGCCCACGCTCTCGACGAGCTCCTCCACGAGCCGGTCGTGATGCCAGCGGTCCTGGCCCGGCTCGAGCGGGACGGTCCCCCAGAAGCCGAGGTTGATGTAGAGCACGTCCGGGTTCAGCCGGTAGAGCTCCCACACCACGTCCGGGTCGCGCTGCTGGAGCGGGCACAGCCACACCGGCGCCATCGGCACCTCCCGGGCGAAGACCTCGAGGAAGTCGGCCAGCCGGTCGACCGGGACCTCGATGTCCTGCACGACGTCGCCCCGGTCGGGCAGCCCGCGCCAGCGGTCCAGCGCCGCCTTCCAGCCGTGCCGCTTCTCGAAGCCGACCAGCTTCCAGTAGACGTCGCTGCGCAGGTAGCGCTTGGGCACCAGCCGGCGTACGGCCGGCCGCTGAACCTCGAACGCCCGGGAGCACCAGAACCAGTCGGTGTCCCAGCGCCAGAGGTAGTCGCGGACGGTGAGGCAGTCGGTCTCGCGCTGCTGGATCGAGCGGTAGTAGATCTTCATGCCGGTGTAGTCGCTGGGGGTGCCGGCGTCGGCCCAGGTGCCCAGAGTCACGTAGGCCTCGTCCGGGCCGAACCAGGTGCCGTCGATGAAGTCGGCCCCGCCGGCGGCGACCTCGCGGGCCATGACCTCGCCGGCCTCCGCGGCCGACGCGCACCGCACGTGGCGCAGGGCCACGTAGGGCCGCACGGGCTCGAGCTCGATCCGCAGCCGGAGCGCGTAGCCCAGGGTGCCGTAGGAGTTGGGAAAGCCGTAGAACAGCTCGCGGTGCTCGTTGTCGGGCCGGACCGTGAGCACCCGGCCATCGCCGGTCAGGACGTCCATCTCCAGCACGGACTCGTGCGGCCCGCCGTTGCGGAAGCTGGACGACTCGATGCCCAGCCCGGCCACCGCTCCGCCGAGGGTGATGGTCTTGAGCTGCGGCACCACCCGCGGCATCAGGCCGTGGGGCAGGGTCGCGTCGACCAGGTCCTCATACGTCGTCATGCCCAGGACGTCCGCGGTGCGGCCCGCGACGTCGACCTCCAGCACACCGGAGAAGGCCGACACGTCCAGCCGCGGCGTGGTGGACGCCTCGCGCTGCCGGAACAGGTTGGAGGTGGCCTTGCCCAGGCGAATCCGGGCCCCGGCAGGCAGGGCGTCGTACTGCCGGCGGAGCGCTGCCACCGCGGCGGGGTAATCCATGAGCGGACCGTACGACGGCGCGCACTCCCCCGTCACGCCATTGGGCACCCCCGCGGCGCCCCGGCGCGGTGGTGTGACGAGCGTTACATCGAGCCGGTCCGGGCGCGGACGACGGCCGCGCCGGCCACGAGCAGCAGGCCGAGTCCAGCCAGGCCGGCCTGCCCC
>JAOPWI010000226.1 GCA_025965755.1 Frankiales bacterium
TCGCCTGACGGCCTCGCCTGACGGACTCGGCTGACGGACTCGGCTGACGCCGGCGGCGGCCGTGGTCAGGGAGCGCAGCCCGGCGCCGGGTCAGGCGGCCGGGCTGGCGGCGCCGCTGGGAGCCGGGGACGGCGCGGTCTGTTCCGGCGGCGCGCTGGCGACCGGCTGCGGCGAGGGCGAGGGCGGCGGCGGTGGCGGCTCCTGGGCGACGCCGATGCGCACCGCGCTCCCGCGCTCCACGGTGTCCCCGGCGGAGCGCTGCTCGATGACCTGGCCGACCGGGCGCGGATCCGGGATGGGCTCGATGGCGACGGAGAGACCGGCCTGGTGCAGCAGGCGGACGGCCTCCTCGACGGCGCGGCCGCGCACGTCCGGCACCTCGATCCGGCCGGTGGCGACGACGAGGCGCACGGACGTGCGCGCGCGCACGACCTCGCCGCCCGCCGGGTCGATGGCCAGCACCTGGCCGGCCGGCAGGTCGCCGTTGCGGAAGGAGACGTCCTCGACGTTGAGTCCGGCGTCGGCGAGGACGCGCTCGGCGTCCTCGTGGCTGCTGCCGACGACCTGCGGGACCCGGCCGAGCTCGATGCCGCGGCTGATCGTGAGGTTGACCGTGCCTCCCTCCTGGTCGACGACGATCCCCTCCTGCGGCTTCTGGCCGATCACGGTGCCGGCCGGCTTGTCGTTGCGGAACTGCACCGAGACCTCGCCGATGCGCAGGCCGAGCGCCGCCAGCTCACGGGTCGCCTCGACCTGGGTCAGGCCGACCAGCTCGGGCGCGGTCACGACGCCGGTGTCGTTGACCAGCAGCCCGCGCACGAGGGCGGCCAGCGCGACCACGATGGCGAGCAGCAGCAGCCCGAACCCGCCGTAGACGACGTTGCGGCGCAGCGTGCTCGGCCCGGCCGGGCGGGCCGGCACCAGCACCGTCGAGCCGCGCAGCGACGCGACGGCGTCAGGGGCGAGGACCGGCGTCGCCTCGACCGGTGCGCCGGCCGCGGCCCGCAGCAGGTCCTCGCGCATCTCGGCCGCGGACTGGTAGCGGTTGGCCGGGTTCTTCGCCATGGCCTTGAGCACGACCGCGTCGACATCGGGGGGCAGCGTGGTGTCGTACGTGCTCGGCGGGAGCGGGTCCTCGCGCACGTGCTGGTAGGCGACCGAGACCGGGCTGTCGCCGGTGAAGGGCGGTGCGCCGGCGAGCAGCTCGTAGAGCAGGCAGCCGGTGGAGTAGAGGTCGCTGCGGGCGTCGACGTGCTCGCCGCGCGCCTGCTCCGGGGAGAGGTACGCCGCGGTGCCGATCACCGCCGACGTCTGCGTCATCGTCACGGACGTGTCGGCGACGGCGCGGGCGATGCCGAAGTCCATGACCTTCACGTCGCCGGTGCCGTTGAGCATGACGTTGCCGGGCTTGACGTCGCGGTGCACGATGCCGGCCTCGTGCGCGACCTGCAGGGCGGCGCAGATGTCGGCGACGACCTCGAGCGCGCGCTGCGGCAGCAGCCGGCCCTCGGTCTGCAGCACCTCGCGCAGGGTGCGGCCGTCGACCAGCTCCATGACGATGAAGGGCACGCCGGCGTCGTCCTCACCGGTGTCGTAGACCGACACGATGCACGGCGCGTTCAGCGAGGCGGCCGACTGCGCCTCGCGGCGGAACCGGGCCTGGAACGCCGGATCGCGGGCGAGATCCGGGCGCAGCACCTTGATGGCCACCGAGCGGCCCAGCCGCGCGTCGTCGGCGCGGTAGACCTGGGCCATACCGCCGACGCCGAGCAGCTCGCCCAGCTCGTAGCGGCCGCCGAGCTGACGGGTGTCCGGCTCGGTCACCTGCCGCCCCTCGCTTCCTGCGCGACGGTCGTACGGCCGCCGTCCCTCGCGACGACGCTACCGGCGGCCGGAGGGGCGCCCAGGGAGGTGGGCGGCGCGCCGCCGTCCACGAGCAGGGCCTTGGCGGCCAGCAGCAGCAGCACGAGCAGCACCAGCGGCAGCGCCAGCCGCAGCGCCCGGCGGTGCAGGTGCGCGCGGCTTCCGGTGCCCTCCGGCCGGGCGGTCCGGCGACGGCTCGGGCGTACGGCGGCCAGCGCAGCGGCGAACTCCCCGGCGCTGGTCGGCCGGTCGGCCGGGTCCTTGGACAGCGCGCGCAGCACCAGCGAGCGCAGCGCGGCGGGCAGCACGGACGGCAGCGGCGGTGGCGGGTCGTGCACGTGCGCGCGCGCCACGTCGGCGACGTTCGCCCCGTCGAACGGCCGCACTCCGGTCAGGCACTCGAAGGCGACGACGCCCAGCGCGTAGACGTCGGAGGCGGGAGTGACCGGCTGCCCGACCGCCTGCTCGGGCGACATGTAGAACGCCGTCCCGACCATCAGGCCGGTGGTGCTCGAGGTGCCGTCAAGGGCGCGCGCGATGCCGAAGTCGGTGACCTTCACGACGCCGTCCGGCCGGACGAGCAGGTTGCCCGGCTTGACGTCGCGGTGCACGACGCCGGCGGTGTGCGCGACGTCCAGGGCGTCGGCGGCCTGGCCGAGCAGCGACAGGACGCGCTCGACGGGCAGCGCGCCCTCGCGGTCGAGCCGCGTCGACAACGGCTCGCCGTCGACGAGTTCCATCACCAGCCAGGCCCGCGAGCCGTCCTCGTCCTCGCCGTAGTCGAAGACGGAGGCGATGCCGGAGTGCGACAGCGCGGCCGCGTGCCGCGCCTCGGCCCGGAAGCGGTCACGGTCCGGACCGCTCATCCGGTCGGCCCGCAGCAGCTTCACCGCGACCGGGCGCTCCAGCACCGTGTCGGTCGCCCGCCAGACCTCCCCCATGCCGCCGACGGCGATCCGGTCGGCCAGCGCGTAGCGCCCCGCGACCACCGCGGGCCCGGGCGCGGGCGTCACCGCCCCAGCACCGCCTGCATGACCTCTCCGCCCAGCGGCGCGGCCACCCGCCCGCCGGTGGCCTCGTCACCACCGCCACCGCCCTCCTCGACGATGACCGCCACGGCAACCCGGGGATCGTCGACCGGCGCGAAGCCGATGAACCAGGCGTGCGGTGCGCGGCCGCCGCCGGTCTGCGCGGTGCCGGTCTTGCCCGCGACGCGCACCCCGGGAATCTGCGCCCGCACGCCGCTGCCGTCGGCGACGACGAGCTCCATCATGGCGGCCAGCTGCCCGGCCACCTTCTCAGAGACCGCCCGCTTGTAGACCTTCGGCTCGGCCGTGCGCAGCACCGACAGGTCGGCCGCCTGCACCTCGCGGACCAGATAGGGCTCCATGACCTCGCCCCGGTTGGCGACGCCGGCCGCGACCATGGCCATCTGCAGCGGCGTCGCGCGCACCTCGAACTGCCCGATGCCGGACTGCCCGAGACCGGGCGGGTTCAGGTCGTCGGGGAAGACGCTGGTCGCGGTGTTCAGCGGCACCACCAGCTTGTCGTCGCCGAAGCCGAACGCCTCCGCCTGCTCGCGCAGCGCGTCCTGCCCGACGTCCAGAGCCAGCTGCGCGAAGGCGGTGTTGCAGGAGATGCGCATCGCGTCGGCGAGCGTCGTGGTCTTGCCGTCGCCGCAGCGTCCGCCGCCGAAGTTCGGCAGCGGGCGGGAGGTCTGCGGCAGCAGCAGCGTGTCCGGTGAGGCGACCCGCGTCTCGGGATCGGCGACGGTGCCCTGGGACAGCGCCGCCGCGGCGGTGATGACCTTGAAGGTCGATCCGGGCGGGTAGGTCTCGTCGATCGCGCGGTTGCGCAGCGGGCGGGTGCGGTCCTGCGACAGCCGCTCGTACGCCGCGCGGATCCCGGCCGGATCGTGCGAGGACAGCCGCGCCGGGTCGTACGACGGCTTGCTCACCATCGCGAGGATCGCGCCGGTCCTCGGGTCGAGGGCGACCACCGCGCCGCGCCGGTTGCCGAGCAGGTCGAACGCGGCCTGCTGCGCGCGCGGCAGCAGGGTGACCGCGACGCGGCCGCCCTCGGGCTCGCGACCCGTCACGTAGTCCGACAGCCGGCGCACGAAGAACTCGTCGGACTCGCCGGAGAGCAGGCGGTCCTCGGTGCGCTCCAGGCCGGTGGTGCCGTAGACCAGCGAGGAGTAACCGGTGGCATGGGCGTAGAGCTCGCCGCCCGGATAGGTGCGCAGGTACCTGAGCCGGTCGTCGGTCTCGCGGGAGGACGCCAGCGCCTGCTGGCCGGAGCCGGTGCCCACGACGATCGGGCCGCGTTCCCGGTCGAACTGGCGGATGAGCACGCGCGCGTTGCGCGGATCGTCGCGGTACTCCTCGGCCTTGACGACCTGGATGTAGTTGACGTTCACCATCAGCAGGCCGAACAGGACCAGGACGGCGAGCGCGATCTTGCGGAGCGGGCCGTTCATCGGCGGACCACCGTCGTCCGGGCCTCCTCGACGACCGCGCGCGCGGCCTCGGGGGCGATGGGTGCGGGAGCGGGGCGGCGGGCTGCGTCGGACACCCGCAGCAGCAGGGCGACGAGGGCCCAGTTGGCGACGATGGACGAGCCGCCGTACGACAGCCACGGCAGCGTCACGCCGGTGAGCGGGATGAGCCGCGTGACGCCGCCCACGATGACGAACACCTGCAGCGCCAGGGCGAACGACAGCCCGACGGCGAGCAGCTTGCCGAAGGAGTCGCGGCACGCCAGCGCCGTGCGCAGCCCGCGCTCGACGATGAGCGCGAACAGCATGAGCACCGCCATGACGCCGAACAGGCCGAGCTCCTCGCCGACGGTCGCCAGAATGAAGTCGGTCTTGGCGAACGGCACGGTTCCCGGGCTGCCCTCGCCCAGGCCGGTGCCGGTCAGGCCCCCGCTGCCGAAGCCGAACAGCCCCTGCACCAGCTGGTAGCCGTCGCCGCCGGCGTCCGCGAACGGGTCCAGCCAGGTGTCGACGCGCTGGCGGACGTGGCCGAACAGCGCGTAGGCCGCGAAGGCGCCGCCGAGGAACAACCCCAGGCCGATGAGCAGCCAGCTGGTGCGCTCGGTCGCGACGTAGAGCATCACCACGAAGATGCCGAAGAACAGCAGCGAGCTGCCGAGGTCCTTCTCGCGGACCAGCACCGCGAGCGAGGCGGCCCAGGCCAGCAGCACCGGCCCGAGGTCGCGGGCGCGCGGAAAGTCGATCCCGAGCACCCGCCGGCTGGCCAACGACAGCACGTCGCGCTTGGACACCAGGTAGCCGGCGAAGAAGATGATCAGCAGCAGCTTCGCCACCTCGCTGGGCTGCACGGTCATCGGGCCGACCCGGATCCACAGCCGGGCGCCGTTGATGGTCTGGCCGAGCACCGGCAGCGCCGGGAGCATGAGGAACACCAGGCCGACCGCAGCGCAGGTGTAGGTGTAGCGCGCCAGCCGGGTGTGCTCGCGCACCACCCACAGCACGGCGATGAACAGCACGATGCCGACCGCGGTCCAGATCAGCTGCAGCGGTGCGTCGGCGCGCGGCAGGGCGCGACCGCGGGCGCGGGCCCGCTCGATGGCGTCGTAGTCCAGCCGCCGGATGAGGACCAGTCCGAGGCCGTTGAGCAGGGCGACGCACGGCACGATCAGCGGGTCGGCGTACGGGGCCAGGCGCCGCACGGCCAGGTGCGCGGTGAGGAACAGGCCGCCCAGGCCCAGGCCGTACCCGAGGGTGCCGGACGGGAGGCGGCCGTCCTGCGCGAGGCCGACCGCGGCGTAGGCGAGGACCGCGACGGCCACCGCGAAGACGATGAGCAGCAGCTCGGTGTTGCGCCGGGTGGCTGGTCCGGGGGCGGGGGCGGTCACGGCGCGCTCGGGGCCGGCACCGGGAACGGCGAGGCCGACGGTACGGGCGCCGGCGTCGGCTGGACCTGCGAGCTGGCGCCCTCGTCGAGGCGGGCCACGATGCGGTCGGCGTCGCTGCGGTCGGCGGCGACGATGCCCTTGCGCACCCGGGCCCCGTCGATCTCGGACAGGCTGTCGACGGTCATGCCGGTGCGCTCCTCGACGTCGGACAGGTGCAGGCCGAGCAGGCTGCCGGTGACGCCGCGGAAGACCGCCACCCGGCCGTCGTCGACCCCCACGTAGTACTGGGAACGCAGGTAGGTCCAGCCGGTTCCCGCGCCGACGGCCAGCAGCGCGAGCAGGACCAGCCCCACCAGCACCGCGCGGCGGCGGGAGGCGCGCGGGCGCGGCGTGGTGACCTGGACGGCGCTGGTGCGCGGCGGCTCGACGTCGCGTCCCTCGGCCGTGCGCGCGCGGGCCGCGGCG
>JAOPWI010000252.1 GCA_025965755.1 Frankiales bacterium
GGCCGCGGACAGGGAGCCGCGCAGGCCGGGCGCGACCTGGTCGACCGAGCGGTCGGCGTTGCCGGCGAGAAAGCCGAAGAAGACGACGCCGATCAGGGCCAGCCCCAGCGCTCCGGCGAACTCCTGCGTGGTGGTGAAGACGCCGGAGGCCGAGCCGATGTCACGCGGGGCGATGTGGGCCAGCAGGATGCCGGTGAGCGGGGCGACGAACAGGCCGGTTCCGAGCCCGGCGAGCGCCATGCCGGGCACCAGCTGCCAGCCCGACACGCCGGTGTCGGCGGCCGCCACGGTGAGCGCCAGCACGGTGAACCCGCCCGCCATGCCCAGCGCCCCGAGCAGCAGCACTCCCCGGCCGAGCCGGGCGGTCAGGCCGTCGCTGGCTCCCGAGGCGACGCCGACGGCCAGCGCGAACGGCAGCGTCGTGAGGCCGGCCTCGAGCGCGGAGAAGGAGAAGCCGATCTGCAGGTACAGCATGAGCGTGAAGAAGAAGGAGGTCAGGCCGCTGAAGAACAGGACCGTGACCACCAGGCCGGTGTCGAAGGCCCGCTCGGCGAACAGGTCGACCGCCATCAGCGGCGAGCCGGCGCGCTGCGCCAGCCGCCGCTCGTACGCGACAAAGGCCGTGAGCACGACGGCCGAGCCGGCGAGCATGGCCCAGATCCACAGCGGCCAGCCGCGGGCCCGCCCCTCGACCAGCGGAAAGATGACGAGAAAGAGCCCGACGACCACCAGCAGCGCCCCGACCAGGTCGAGCCGGTCGGCCTGTGGCGACCGCGACTCGGTCAGAAAGGGCACCGCGAGCGCCAGCGCGGCCAGGCCGATCGGCAGGTTCACCAGGAAGATCGCCCGCCAGCCCAGCCCGAGCACGTCGAGCTCGATCAGCGCGCCACCGAGCAGCGGCCCGAGGGTGGTGGCCAGGCCGATGACGGCCCCGAAGATGCCGAGCGCCTTGCCGCGCTCCTCGGGCCGGAAGGTCACCTGGATGACCGAGAGCACCTGCGGGAACATCAGGCCGCTCATCACGCCCTGCAGCCCCCGCGACAGCACCAGGACGGTGGCGGACGGCGCCAGCCCGCACAGCGCGGACGCGACCGTGAAACCCGCCATGCCGATCAGGAACAGGCGCTTGCGGCCGTGGATGTCGCCGAGCCGGGCGGCCGTGACCAGCGTGCAGGCGAAGGCCAGCACGTAGACCGCGATCATCAGCTGGATGGACGCGAACGACGCGCCGAGGTCCGCCTGGATCGCCGGCACCGCGACCGTCACGATGCTGGCGTCGAGCAGCTGCACGAACGTCGCCGACAGGATGATGCCGAGGCCGAGATAGGGGCTGGCCGGCGGCCCGTCCACGTGCTCGTGCCGGCGGTCCCCGGTGTGCCGGGCCGTGTGGACCGCGGCGTGGTGGTGCAGCGTGACGTGCGGAGCGAAGCGCATGGCGGCCCCCCCAGACCCAGCGCCGACGCTGATCCCGCGCGGGGGCGGCTGTCAAGAGCCCAGCGGAACCCCCCAGCCGGTTGCGGCGGCGAGGGCCAGGCCGAGCACCAGCAGCCCGCCGGCCCGCCGCACGTGCAGGAACATGATCGCGGCGAACCACAGCGGCCAGACCGGGAACCCGGGCGGCGGCTGGTCCGGGCGGCCCTCGCGCAGAGCGCCGACGACCCGGCGCAGCACGGGCAGCCCGCCGAGCACGAGCACCGTCGGCCAGGGCAGCGCCCCGAGCGCCACGGCGACCAGCGTCGTGACGTAGAACGACACCAGCAGCCCGACCGTGGCCGTCCGAGCCCGCGGCTCGCCGAGCAGCACCGGCAGCGTGCGCGTGCCGGTCGGGGCGTCGTACGGGATCTTGTCGATGTGCTTGCCCATCAGCACGCTGGTGCACAGCAGCCCGTACGGCACGCTGGCCAGCCAGACCTGCCAGGGCAGCTGGCCGACCGCCGAGTAGTAGGTGCCGGCCACCATGAGCGGGCCCCAGGTGAGGAACACGTCCGGCTCGCCCAGGCCGATCTTCTTCAGGCGCAGCGGGGGAGCGGTGTAGGCGTAGGACAGGAACAGCCCGGTGACCGCGAAGGCCACCACCGGCCAGCCGCGCTCGGACCACAGGTAGAGCATGATCGCGAGGTCCAGCACGTTGATCGCCAGAATCGCGGTGACCAGCTGGCGGCGCGTCACCAGGCCGGTCAGGATCGGGTGCGGGGCGTAGAGCGCCCGCGGATAGGCCTCGGTGTCCAGGCCGACGTCGGTGTCGGCGAGGTCGTTCATGAGGTTGTTGCCGGTGTGCGCCAGCAGGATCCCGAGCAGCGCGAGCCCGAACAGCCCGACGGAGAAGCCGTCGGCGCGCACCGCCAGCAGCCCGGCGACCAGCCCGGCGAACAGCGTCATCGGCAGCACCGCCGCGCGGCTCACCACCAGCCAGCGGGTGACGCCGTCCAGCGACGCCACCGGCCGGTCCGGCGGCGGGTTGGTGGTGCGCAGCGCATAGCTCCACGCGCCGCGGCGGCCGGGTCCGGCGGGGGCGAGCAGGCGGCGCTCGCGGGCGGACGGCTCGGTCACGGGGCGACCGTACGCCCGGCTCACTACAGTTGCACCGTGAACATGCTGACCCTGCCCGAGCTCGCCGAGCGACTGGGCACCGATGTCGTGCACGCGCGCACCATGGTCAAGGAGGGCAAGCTGCTGGCCGTGCGCGACAAGGACAACGTTCTCGTCGTTCCGGCCGAGCAGCTCGACGGCGCCGAGCCGGTCAAGCACCTCGTGCCGGTGCTCACCCTGCTGGCCGACGCGCGGTACTCGCCCGAGGAGGCGCTGCGCTGGCTGACCACGCCGGACGACTCGCTGCCCGGCACGCCGCTCCAGGCCCTGCACGAGAACCGCGCCACCGAGGTGAAGCGCCGCGCGCAGGCTCTCGGCTTCTAGGTGCGGCTCGCCTACCTGGCCGTGCTGGTCGCCTGCCTGGTGGGCACCGCGCCGCTCGAGGTCGTCCTGCACACCCGGGTGTACGCGCGACGCAAGCGGCTGCTGCTGACCCTGCTGCCCGTCGTCGTGGTGTTCGTGGCCTGGGACCTGCTGGCGATCCGCGCGGGGCACTGGAGCTACGACCCGCGGCAGACCACCGGCATCGTCCTCGGCGCCCTGCCGCTGGAGGAGCTGCTGTTCTTTCTGGTCATCCCGGTCTGCGCGGTGCTCACGCTGGAGGCGGTCCGCGCGGTCAAGGGCTGGCCGGTGGGCGACGAGTGACCTACACGTCCGCCGCGCTGCTCGGCGTGCTGGCCGCCGTGCTGCTCGACCTGTACGTCCTGCGCACCCGCCTGCTGGTCACCCGGGTGTTCTGGACGGCGTACGCGATCGTGGCGTTCTTCCAGCTGGTCACGAACGGGATCCTGACCGGGCGGGGCATCGTGTTCTACGACGGGGACGCGGTCGCCGGCACCGGCTCGGTGGCCGGCGAGCGGCCGCCGCTGCTCGGCCAGGGCCGGATCGTCTACGCGCCGTTCGAGGACCTGCTGTTCGGCTTCGCCCTGGTGGTGATGACGCTGTCGCTCTGGGTGTGGTGGGGGCGCCGGCTGCGCTAACTAGCTCGGCAGAGCGGAGGCGCCGATGAGGATCGCCACCATGATGACGATGACCGCCAGGATCGACAGGGTGATGATCATCGGTGTCCGGTTGCCGGCGACCGGGCCCATGTTGGGGGCGTCGCCCCGGCGGCTGTCGCCTGACGCTCCGGACATCTGGTCCGCCGCGGGCGGCGTCTCGCCGGGCGGCACGCCGCCGCCGGGCTCCAGGCCCGTGGTCTGCTCGGGGTTGGCGCCTGGGCTGTCACTGGTGTTGCCGCGCTCTCCGGATGCCACGTTCACAGGGTGACCGCTGTCCGTGCTCACGAAACCCCCTGACGGGCGGCGAGCCGGCGGCGCCGGCCCGGGCCCGTCCCGTCCGTGCCAGGCCGCCCGGAACGCGTGCGGTCAGACCCGGCCGATCGTGTAGTTGTTCGTCCAGATGTCGCGCAGCTGCACGGTCTTGCCGCTGCGCGGGGCGTCCCACATGCGCCCGTTGCCGGCGTAGATGCCGACGTGGCCGGCGACGTCCTGGACGAAGACCAGGTCGCCGGGGCGGGCCTGCGCCCGCGGAACGCTGCGGGCGACGTCCTCCTGAGCGCGGGCGCTGTGCGGCAGGCTCGTGCCGAGCCGGCCGTAGACGTAGCGGGTGAAGCCGCTGCAGTCGAAGGCCTCCGGGCCGGTCGCGCCGTACACGTAGGGCTTGCCGCGGTGCCGCGCCGCCTCGGCCAGGATCTGCCGCCCGCGGTCCGCGACGTCGATGACCAGCG
Source organism: Frankiales bacterium (assembly GCA_025965755.1). Taxonomy (GTDB): domain Bacteria; phylum Actinomycetota; class Actinomycetes; order Mycobacteriales; family SCTD01; genus RYN-170. The sequence continues at coordinate 4,319 of JAOPWI010000252.1, forward strand.
TGCCGCTGGCGGCGGGCGTACGGGTGGAGGAGCCGCGGTAGTAGGCGCGGACCCGGAGGTCGGCCGCCGCCGAGACGGCGCCGCGGCCGAGCCCCTCGGCGTCGGTGGCGACCCGGTCGACCGTGCGCCAGCCGTCGCCCTCCCGGATCTGCAGGTCGACGACGCCGTTGCGGACCCAGGCGCCGTCGGCGAGCAGGCGGGCGGTCACCGGGACGTTGCCCGGCGCGACGCTGCCGCCGGGACCGCTGGCGCGCACGGTGCTCGCCGCCCGCTCGGCGGCCGAGGCCTGGGTGGCGCCGAGCACGGGGAGCAGGGCTCCGGACAGGGCGGAGGTCACGGCCAGGCGGGCACCGGTACGGGAAGGACGGGCGTGACGTGCAGGCATGCGCAACGAACCTCTCTTGCCGCCTGCGAGGTGAGCTGTCGGGCTCGGACGGAGGTTCGCCCGGCACGTCCGCGGACGCGCTTCGCCCCGAGGACCGGAGTCCGGGGTACGTGGGTCCCCCGCTCCCGCCCAGGGGTGAGCGCCGGG
>JAOPWI010000265.1 GCA_025965755.1 Frankiales bacterium
CGTCAGGCGGAGGCGGCCGACCTGGCGGCGGACCGCGCCGACGCCGAGCAGGTGCGCGGGGACCGGGATGCGGCCCGGCAGGACCGGCTCGCGGCGGCCGAGGACCGCGCCAAGGCAGCCGAGGCCCGAGAGGCCGCGGCACTCCTCGGCCTGACCACGCGCAACGTCATCGGCCAGGCGCAGGGACTGCTCATGGCCCGGTTCAACATCACCGCCGACGAGGCGTTCAGCCGGCTCGTCGCGGAGTCACAGCGTCGCAACGTCAAGCTGCACAGCATCGCCGCCGAGCACGTGGACAGGCACCACAGCTGACGCCGGACGGCCGGCCCCGGCGCCCTGGCCGGACGGTCGGAACCGCAGCAGCAGCCACCGCGCCGTCCCGGCAAGGCCCCGCCGGGGCGCGTCTGTGAGACCGTCCTTGCCCCGGACCGGAGGTGCCCCATGGACGTGCTCTACACCGCGACAGCCACCGCCCGCGGCGGACGCGAGGGTGAGGTCGTCAGCGACGACGGCGTGCTCGACCTGTCCCTCACGCTCCCCACGGAGCTGGGCGGCCCGGGCGGCGACCACACCAACCCCGAGCAGCTGTTCGCCGCCGGCTACGCGGCCTGCTTCCACAGCGCCCTGAAGCGGGTCGCCGGGCAGCGCAAGATCGACGTCGAGGGCTCGAGCATCACCGCCCGCGTGGGCCTGGGCCTGGAGGGCAAGGCGTTCGGCCTCACGGCCACGCTGGTCGGCGCCTTCCCGTCCCTGGACGCGGCCGCCGGCCGGGAGCTGATGGCGGCCGCCCATGAGGTGTGCCCCTACTCGCGGGCCACCAGCGGCAACATGGACGTCACCCTCGAGGTCGCGCCCTAGGCGCCGGCTTCAGGCGACGACCTGGCCGCCCTTGCCGACCACGGTGATCCCGTTCGGGGTCACCGTGAACCCGCGGTCACGGTCCTTTTGCGGGTCGACGCCGATCTCGGCGTGCGGCCAGACGACGACGTTCTTGTCCAGAATGCAGTTGCGCACGACCGCGCAGCGGCCGATGTCCACGCCGTGCATGAGCACCGCGCCGCGCACGTCGGCTCCCGTGTGCACCCGCACGTGCGGGGACAGGACCGACTTGCGCACCACGCCGCCGCTGATGATCACGCCCGGGCTGACGAGCGAGTCCATCGCCTGACCGATGCGGTTCTCCTCCTCGAAGACGAACTTGGCCGGCGGCAGCGGCGGCACGCTGGTGAGGATCGGCCAGCGCCGGTTGTAGAGGTTGAAGACCGGGTGGATCGACACCATGTCCATGTGGCTGTCGTAGTAGGCGTCGAGCGTTCCGACGTCGCGCCAGTAGCCCTTGTCGCGCTCGGTCGCTCCCGGCACGTCGTTGTCGGCGAAGTCGTAGACCTCGGCCGCGCCCTGGGCCACCAGCATGGGGATGATGTTGCCGCCCATGTCGTGGACGGAGCCCTCGTCGCCGGCGTCCTGGCGGACCGCCTCCAGCAGCGCCTCGGTCGTGAAGACGTAGTTGCCCATCGAGGCGAAGACCTCGTCCGGTGAGTCGGGCAGCCCGGGCGGGTCGGCCGGCTTCTCGAGAAAGGCGGCGATCGTCCGGCCGTCCGGGGCGGTCTGGATGACGCCGAACTGCGACGCCTCCGCCCGCGGCACCCGGATGCCGGCCACGGTCACGCTCGCCCCGCTGGCGATGTGCTGCTCCACCATCTGCCGGGGGTCCATTCGGTAGACGTGGTCCGCGCCGAAGACGACGACGTAGTCCGGCTCGTCGTCGTAGACCAGGTTCAGGCTCTGGTGGATCGCGTCGGCCGAGCCGCGGAACCACTGCGGGCCGAGGCGCTGCTGCGCCGGCACCGGCGTCACGTAGTTGCCCAGCAGCGTCGACATGCGCCACGTGGTCGTGATGTGCCGGTCCAGCGAGTGCGACTTGTACTGCGTCAGCACGACGATGCGCAGGTAGCCGGCGTTCACCAGGTTGGACAGGACGAATTCGATCAGCCGGTAGATGCCGCCGAACGGCACGGCTGGCTTGGCCCGATCCGCAGTCAGCGGCGAGAGCCGCTTGCCCTCGCCACCTGCGAGGACGATGCCGAGGACGCGCGGCGCAGATTCCATGACCCGAGCATGTACCACTCCGGATGCGCCCGGCTACGGTCCCCGGCATGCGCATCGGAGTGCTGACCCGGGAATGGCCGCCGGAGGTGTACGGAGGGGCCGGCGTGCACGTGGAGTACCTCGTCCGCGAGCTGCGGCGGCTGGCCGACGTGGACGTCCACTCCTTCGGCGGGACCCAGTCGGTGGGCGGGGGCGGAGCGACCGCGCACTCCCCCGACCCGCGGCTGGCGGACGCCAACGCGACGCTGCAGGTCCTGTCCACCGACCTGTCCATCGCGGCCGCCACCGCGGCCTGCGACGTCGTGCACTCCCACACCTGGTACGCCGACCTGGCCGGCCACCTGTCGGCGCTGCTGCACGGCGTGCCGCACGTCGTGACGACGCACTCCCTGGAGCCGCACCGGCCCTGGAAGGCCGAGCAGCTGGGCGGCGGCTACCGGATCTCCAGCTGGGCGGAGCGGACCGCGGTGCTCGGCGCCGACGCCGTGATCGCGGTGAGTGAGGGCATGCGCCGGGACGTGCTCGACTCCTACCCCGACCTCGACCCGGCCCGGGTTCAGGTCGTCTACAACGGCATCGACGCGCAGGAGTACGCCGCCGTCGAGGCGGTCGACGTGCTGGAGCGCGAGGGCGTCGACCCGGCCGTCCCGTACGCCCTGTTCGTGGGACGCATCACCCGGCAGAAGGGCCTGGGCCACCTGCTGCGCGCGGCCGGCGACCTGCCCGGCCAGCTGGTGCTGTGCGCCGGCGCTCCCGACACCCCGCAGATCGCCGCGGAGACCGAGGCCCTGGTCGCCGAGCTCCAGTCGCGGCGGCCCGGCGTCGTCTGGATCCGCGACATGCTGCCCAAGGCCGACATCGTGCAGCTGCTGTCGCACGCGACCGTCTTCGCCTGCCCGTCGGTCTACGAGCCGCTGGGCATCGTCAACCTCGAGGCGATGGCCTGCGGCACGGCCGTCGTGGCGTCCGCGGTGGGCGGCATTCCCGAGGTCGTGGTGGACGGCGAGACCGGGCTGCTCGTCCCGTACGACCCGGCCGACGAGCCGGGCTTTCAGGCCGGCCTCGCGCAGCGGGTCGCCGAGCTGCTGGGCGACCCGGCGCGGGCGGCGGCCATGGGCACGGCCGGCCGGCAGCGCGCCGTTCGGGACTTCGGGTGGGA
>JAOPWI010000274.1 GCA_025965755.1 Frankiales bacterium
GCAGGTGCAGTACCGCCGCACGCCGCGCGGCCCGTGGCGCGCCGTCGCCGCCCGGTTCTCCTCGGCCACCGCGGTGACGTCAGTGCTGGCCCTGCCGACCGCCGGCCGCTACGAGCTGCGGTTCGCCCGGCTCGCCGGCGGACGGCAGTCCCGCACGACCTGGTCGGCGGCCGTGCGGGTCGACGCGGTCTAGCGCCTCAGGCGGTGAAGCCGTCCAGCTTCGCCAGCACCTGCAGCATGACCTCGTCGGCGCCGCCGCCGATGGAGCCCAGCCGGCTGTCGCGGAAGTACCGCGACGTCCACGTCTCCTCCATGTAGCCGATGCCGCCGTGGTACTGCATGCACAGGTCCGCGACCTTGCGGGTCAGCCGGCCGCTGGTCAGCTTCGCGACGGTGGCGTACCGCGTGGTGTCCTCGCCGTTCATGTGCGCCTCGGCGCAGGCGTAGTTGTGGCTCTGCAGCAGGTCGATCTCCGCGGACAGCTCGGCCATGGAGTAGGCGATGTGCTGGTTGGCCATGAGCGGCTGGCCGAACGCCTCGCGCTGCTTGAGGTAGTCGCGGGTGCGCTCGAGCGCCCGGCGGCACGAGCCGACGGCGCCGTACGCCGCGAACATCCGCTCGATGACGAACTGGCTCATCTGCTGCTGGAAGCCCCGGCCGATCTCGCCGATGGTGTGGTCGACCGGCACCCGCATGTCCTGGAAGACGAGCTCGGCCGTGTCGGAGGAACGCTGGCCGAGCTTGTCGAGCTTGCGCGAGACGCTGAAGCCGGGGGTGTCGGTCGGCACCAGGATCTGCGACATGCCGCGGTAGCCGCCCTCCTCGGAGGTGCGCGCCAGCAGGCAGATCCAGTCGGCCTGCGTCCCGTTCGTGATGTAGAGCTTGCTCCCGTTGATGACCCACTCGTCACCGTCCCGGACGGCCTTGGTCCGCAGGGAACGCACGTCCGAGCCGGCTCCGGCCTCGGTGACCGCGATGGAGGTGACCATGGTGCCGGCGATCGCCGGCGCGAGGTAGCGCTCCTTGAGCATGTCGCTGCCGAACTCGTGCAGCGACGGCGTGGCCATGCTGGTCTGCACGCCGATGGCCATCGGCACGCCGCCGCAGCCGGAGCGGGCGATCTCCTCGCAGGCGACGACCGTGAACAGATGGTCCGCGCCCTGCCCGCCCCACTTCGGGTCGTACTCCAGGCCGAGCAGGCCGACCTCGCCGAGCTTGGGGAACAGCTCGTGCGCCGGAAAGATGCCGTCACGCTCCCACTGGTCGACGTGCGGGACGATCTCCCGCTCGACGACGTCGCGGACGACCTTGCGGAACGCGTGGTGCTCTGCGGTGAAACGCACGCCGGAACCCCTGTCCGCTAGAGCTTGGCGACGAGTTCGGCGGCGACCTCGAGCTGGCGCCCGAGAGCGTCCTCCATGCCGGAGACGTCGTGACCGTCGTCGCCCATGGCGCCGGCCATGTAGCGGGCCCGGACGCCGGCGTTGATGCAGGCCGAGCGCCAGCGCGCGAACGCCTCGTAGACCGGCAGCGCCGAGACGTCGCGACCCGACGCCGTGGCGTAGCGCTGCAGCAGGTCCTCCCGCTCGCCGAAGCCGGGCAGCATGCTGGGCGTGCCGGTGACCGGCGGGCGGCCGTCGCCCGGACGGCTCCACGACGCGAGGATCCAGCCCAGGTCGGCCAGCGGGTGGCCCAGCGTGGCCAGCTCCCAGTCGAGCACCGCGCGAATGGTCCCGTCCGGGCCGACCAGGACGTTGCCGGCGCGGAAGTCGCCGTGCACGATCCGCAGCTCGGCCGCGGTGGGCGCCAGGCGGACGAGCTCGCCGTGCACCCGGTCCGCGAGGTCCAGGTGGACCGAGCCGCTGGCGTGGATCTGGCGGTGCCAGCGCTTGAGCTGGCGCTGCAGGAAGTCGCCGGGGCGCTGCCAGTCGGACAGCCCGATCTCGAGCGGGTCCAGGGTGTGCAGGGCCGCCATCACGTCGGCGAGCTGGTCGGTGAGGTGGCGCCGCGCGCCCTCCGACAGCTGACCGGCCGACTCGTCGTCGGCCGGAACGATGCCGTCCACCCATTCCATGACGTAGAAGACGGCACCGCTCACGGACTCGTCCTCGCACAGGGCGAGCGGCGTCGGGACCGGAACGCCGTGGCCGGAGACGGCGTTGAGGACCGTCCACTCGCGACGCATGTCGTGCGCGGTCTCCAGCACGTGGCTCGCGGGCGGCCGCCGCAGCGCGACCTGCCGGCCGGTGGCGTCGGTGAGCCGGTAGGTCAGGTTGCTCCGGCCGCCGGCGACCAGCCGCGCCTCGAGCGGGCCGGTGAGGCCGAGGTTCTCGGCCAGCCAGGCCGTGGTGGCCTCGAGCCGCAGCCCGGGCAGGTCGGCGGCGGTCGTCGTCATGCCGCCACCAGCTCGAGGTCGACCAGTTCCTGCAACTCGCGCAACGCCACTACCGGGTCACCCACCTTGATCGTTGTCATGCCCATGGCCCGGGCCGGCTTGAGGTTGATGCCGAGATCGTCGAGAAAGACGACCTCCGTCGGGGCGAGCCCGCCGAGCCGCTCGAGAGCTCGCTCGTAGAAGGCCGGCTCCGGCTTGCGGACGCCCTCGACGCTCGACTGCACGATGACCTCGAAGCACGACAGCACGTCGTCCAGCGGCCCCGGCTGCTCGATCGGCGAGACGTTGTTGGTGAGCATCGCCAGCCGCACGCCCGCCTTCGACAGGGTCTGCAGCGCCGACACCATCTCCGGGCGCAGGTCGCCGTGCAAGCCGGCCAGCACCACGTGGGCATCGACGGTGTGACCGAGCGCGGCCGCCTCCGCCTCGAACAGGTCGCAGAAGCCGTCCTGGTCGACCTCGCGCCGCTCGTACCTGGCCCAGGCGTTGCTGTCGGGGTTGGTGCTGTTCAGCTGCCGGATGAGGCCGGCCGGCAGACCGGCCCGCGCCTCGTACGCCGCGAACGCGTCCATGGGGCTGGTGCTGATCACGCCCCCGAAGTCGAACAGCACCGCTGTGGGTCGGGTCATGTGCGGACCTTCCTGTGCACCAGTTGCTCCTGCATCGCGTGTTCTGTCCCGTCGTCGGTCACCGCAAGGGGTGACAGGGCTCGATCGTCGTCGTGCAGCCAGAACGCCGTGGCGCCGCAGAGCAGCGCGGACACGGCGGCCAGCAGGTAGACCACCACGAACGGGCCGGGCTCGGTGGCGTCCGCGGCGACCGCGGTGAACAGTCCCATGCCGACCACCGCGCCGATCTGGTTCGCGGTCTGCTGCAGCGAGGTGGCGGAGCCGAAGTGGTGCTCCTCGACCGCGTTGCCGATCGAGGCCATCAGGCCCGGCTGCACGTGCCCGAACGCCCAGCCGCCGGCGGCCAGCGCCACGGCGATGACCACGGCGGACTCCAGGCGCGCGCCCAGGGCCAACGCCCCGAAGGACACCGCCACCGCCACGGAGGCCCAGAGCACGAGCCGCCGCTCGCCGAAGCGCATGCCGAGCCGGCTGGCCACCGGGGAGGACAGCGCCACGAAGCCGGCCCTCGGCACGCTGACCAGCGAGGTGATCCCCGCCGACAGCCCCATCACCGTCTGCAGCAGCAGCGGGGTGATGACGAAGCTGCCCATCCACCCGGCACCCAGGATGAAGGTGCCCACCGAGACGGCGCGCACCTCCCGCGAGCGCAGGAGCTCCACCGGCAGCACCGGGGAGACGGCTCGGCGCTCCGCGCGGACGAACAGCAGCAGCGCGACCGGGAAGGCCAGCAACGTGGCGACCACGACCGGTCGCAGGCCCCACACGCCGAGCCGGTTGATGCCGAAGGTGAGGCAGAAGGTGGTGACCGCCAGGGCAGCGGCGCCGGCGTAGTCGATGGGCGCGTCGTCGGGATCCAGGTCCGGCGGCAGCACCACCAGGGACGGCACGAGCGCGACCAGCGCCACCGCCGCCTGGATGAGGAAGATGGGGCGCCAGCCGACCCAGTCGACCAGCGGCCCGCCGACCGCGACCCCGACCACGGCCGCGCCCGCGAGGACCGCCGAGGCCAGCGCGGAGGCACGCACCCGCTCCTCGCGCGGGAACGAGCGGAAGACCATGGCGAAGGTGGCCGGAATCGTCGCCGCCGCGCCGAGCGAGGACAGCGTGCGGAAGGCGATGAGGCTGCTGGCGTTCCAGGCCACGGCGGTGAGGACGGAGAACACGACCGCCACCGCCATGCCCAGCAGGTAGGACCGGCGGTGCCCCTTCAGGTCGCCGAGCCGACCGAGCACCGGCGTGGCCACGGCGGCGGCCAGCAGCGGAGCGGTGGTCACCCAGGTGATGGTGGTCGGCAGGGACCCCAGCTCGTCGGCGATCGGCTTGACCGAGATGGTCAGGATCGTCATCGGGAACGACGTGGAGAACATGCCGATCAGGCAGACGCGCAGCAGGCGCTGAGCCTGGCGCGGGTGCGCCTGTGTCTCGGCCTGCAGGCGCTGCCACCGGACCCGCACCGGGGGCCGCGCGTCACGCATCCGGGCCGACCGTCCCCTCCGTGCGGCTCGCACGCGCGCGCCGGCTCTTCCGACCGGCAGCATGCCACAGCAACTTGACGCGGCGGTCACCTCCCGTCCCCGGACCTGTTGTTGACATGCGCTTCAACTCCCGCTTTCGTGCGGGAGCCCACCCGGTGCGGTTGGGCTTCGACGCGCGCCCGCTGCCAACGGCGGTGCGCTCCGGCAAGGGAGAAGCATGGACATCCCGTCCCTCGACAGCACAGGCGGCGCGCAGTGACCGCCGGTCCGCTCGACGGCAACGGCTTCTCGCTCACCCGGGCGGACGGTGTGGTCACGCTGACCCTGTCCCGCCCCGAGCGCAAGAACGCCGTGACCGCGGACGGCTGGAAGACGCTGCTGGACATCGTCAGCTCGCTGCCCGAGCCGGGCGACCGGGTGCTCGTCGTGACCGGCGCCGGTGGCGACTTCTGCGCCGGCGCTGATCTCAGCGCCGTCGGCTCGCGCACGCTGGGCCCGCTGGAGTCCATGCGCATCGTCGGGGACGCCTGCCTGGCGCTGCACCGGCTGGCCCTGCCGACGGTGGCGCGGGTCGACGGTGTCGCCGTCGGCGCCGGCTGCAACCTGGCGCTGGTCTGCGACTTCGTCGTGGCCACGGAGCGGTCGCGGTTCTCCGAGATCTTCGTCAAGCGCGGCCTGTCCCTGGACTTCGGCGGCTCCTGGCTGCTGCCCCGCCTGATCGGGCTGTCCAAGGCCAAGGAGCTCGCCCTGCTCGGCGACATCCTCAGCGCGGCGCAGGCCAAGGAGGTCGGCCTCGTGCACCGGCTGGTGCCGGTGGAGGGCCTGGACGACGCGGTGAACACCATCGTTCAGCAGCTGCGCAACGGCCCGCCCGTCGCGATCGCCGGCAGCAAGGGCCTGCTGAACAACGCGTTCAACGTGACGCTGCAGCAGGCGCTCGACGACGAGGCGCGGGTGCAGGCGCACAACCTGAGCCTGAACGACGCCAAGGAGGCCGCGATGGCCTTCATGGAGAAGCGCACACCGGTCTTCCAGGGCCGATGACCGCCCCGGAGCAGCCCGTCCTGCTGGTCGAGCGCGAGGGCGGCATCGCCACCCTCACGCTGAACCGGCCGCGCGTCCGCAACGCCCTGAGCTCAGAGCTCATCGTGGCGCTGCAGTCGGCCATGCGCGAGGTGGACCAGGACGACGAGATCGACGTCGTCATCCTCACCGGCAGTGACCCGGCCTTCTGCGCCGGCCTGGACCTGCGTGAGGTCGGTGCCGGCGGGGCCAACATGTCGATCGGCAACACCGCCACCGACATCGGCGTCGGCGCGCCGTGGCCGGCGGTGCGCAAGCCGATCATCGGTGCGGTCAACGGCGTGGCCGTCACCGGCGGCCTCGAGCTGGCCCTGCACTGCGACATCCTCGTGGCGTCGCAGAAGGCGGTCTTCGCCGACACCCACGCCCGGGTCGGCGTCATGCCCGGCTGGGGCCTGTCGGTGCTGCTGCCCCGTGCGGTCGGCACCCGCATGGCCCGCCAGATGAGCCTCACCGGCAACTACCTGTCGGCCGACGACGCCCTGCGCACGGGCCTGGTGACCGCGGTCCTGCCCCACGACGAGCTGCTGCCGTACGTGCGCGGACTGGCCGAGGCCATGGTCGGCAACGACCGCAAGGGCGTGCGCACCCTGCTCGACAGCTACCGCCGCATCGAGGCCGAGGCGACCGGGCCGGGTCTGGCCATCGAGGCCGAGACCAGCCAGGCGTGGCGGGCCGGGTCCTTCGACCCGGCCGAGGTCGAGAAGCGCCGCGCCGGGATCATGGATCGCGGCCGGGCACAGACCGGCGAGACCGCCGGCTGACCTCGCGGGCCGGCGCTTGACACGGTGTGGCCGGCGCCACAGGATGCCGATCTCGGCCGAGCGACCGCTCGGTCCGTCGGACTCACGTCGCCCCGCGGCCTGAGGCGCCGACCCGTGGTTGCCGGCGCCCTGCGCGCGTCCGGCGCCCGCCCGCACACCGGAGGAGCCCCGTGACAACCACCAGTGGCCTGGACATCAACACCGTCCTGGAGAAGGCGAGCCAGTACCGCAACTGGGGCAAGTGGGGGCCGGACGACGAGCTCGGCACGATGAACTACGTGACCGAGGAGAAGGTCGCCGCCGCCAGCCGGCTCGTGCGCCGGGGCAAGGTCTTCTCGCTCGCGCTGCCCCTGGACTCCGAGGGCCCGATGAACGGCTCGTACGGCCGCATCAACCCCGTCCACGTGATGCTGCAGGACGGCGGTGACATCGCGTCCGGGGCGCAGGACCACCTGGCCACCCTGCGCTACACCGACGACGCCTGCTACCTCGTCCTGCAGTCGTCCACGCAGTGGGACGCGCTGTCGCACATCTACCACGACGGCAAGATGTACAACGGCTACGGCACCGAGCAGGTCCACAGCGGCGGCGCCCTGAAGAACAGCATCACGAAGATCAAGGACAAGGCCGTCGGCCGCGGCGTGCTGCTCGACATCGCCCGCTACAAGGGCGTGGCGGCGCTGGCGACCAGCGAGCCGATCGAGGCCGCCGACCTCGAGGGCTGCGCCGACAAGCAGGGTGTCGAGGTGGGCGAGGGCGACTTCGTGCTCGTGCGCACCGGCCAGCTGGAGGAGCGCCGGCAGTCCGGAGCGTGGGGCGACTTCGCCGGCGGGCCCGCCCCGGGCCTGGCCATCAGTGCCGCCGACTTCTTCTGCCCGCGCAACGTCGCGGCAGTCGCGACGGACACGTGGGGGACCGAGGTGCTCCCCAACGAGACGCCGGACGTCTTCCAGCCGCTGCACATCATCATGCTCGTCAACGCGGGCATCCACCTCGGTGAGATGTGGGACATGGAGGCGCTCGCCGCCGACTGCGCGGCCGACGGCGTGTACGAGTTCATGCTGGCCGCGCCGCCCCTCACCGTCACCGGGTCCGTCGGCTCGCCGGTCAACCCACAGGCCATCAAGTAGCCGGCTCTGGCGGCGACCTCGCCGCGCGGGCCCGCGCCCTGCTGGACATCCCGCTGCACCGTTTCGTGGGGCTCCAGCTGGCCGACGACGCCGACCCGTCGGCCGGCGTGCTGCTCGAGGTGACCGGGCCGTCGCTCAACCACACCGACCTGCTGCACGGCGGGATCGTCACCGCGTTGCTCGACGTCGCGTCCTACCTCGCCCTCGCTCCGCTGCTGTCCGACGACGAGCACGCCGTGACGCACGAGATGTCCGTGCAACTGCTCCGTCCGGTGCCCGCCGGGGCGCGGGTGCTGCTCCGCGGCGAGGTGCTGCGGCGCGGCCGGCAGGTGGCCTTTCTGCGCTCGGACGCCCGCGTCGACGGCGTGGTGGTCGCGGCGGCCCAGGTGACCAAGAGCGTGGTGGCCGCCGGTTGACACGGCCGTCAAGTAGAAGTTGTCTGGCCGTTCCGCGCCGGTGAACCGGCGCCCGACGAGAGGGGCCTCATGGCCTACACCCCGTTCGACCTGACCGGCTCGGTCGCCCTGGTGACCGGCGGCAACCGGGGGATCGGGTTCGGGATGGCCAGCGCCCTCGCGCAGGCCGGGGCCGACGTCGTCGTCTGGGGACGCTCGGCCGACCAGAACGCCGCCGCGGCCAAGGAGCTGGGGACGTTCGGCGGCCGGGTCGTCACGCGCGAGGTCGACGTCGCGGTCGAGGAGCAGGTGGTCGAGGGCATGGCCGCCGCCGTCGCCGAGCTCGGCCGGGTCGACAGCGTGTTCGCCAACGCCGGCGTCGGCGGTTCGCCGGGGCCCTTCATCGACAGCACCACCGCGCAGCTGCGCGCCGTGTTCGGACCCAACGTCGACGGCGTCTACTGGACGCTGCGCGAGGCGTCGCGCCACATGGTGGAGCGCGCGAACAACGGTGACCCGGGCGGGTCCCTGGTCGGCGTGGCCAGCCTGGCGGCGATCGAGGGCACCGCCCGCAACCAGGCGTACGCCGCGACCAAGGGTGCCGTCGTCTCCCTCGTGCGCGGCGCGGCCGTCGAGCTGGCCCGCTGGGGCGTGCGCGCCAACGCCGTGCTGCCGGGCTGGATCGCGACCGACATGACGGCCGCCGCCCAGGCCGAGCCGAAGGTCGCCGAGAAGGTCCTGCCCCGCGTGCCGATCCGCCGCTGGGGCGAGGTCACCGATTTCGGCGGGCTCGCTGTCTACCTCGCATCGTCCGCCTCGAGCTACCACACCGGCGACTCCCTGGTCGTCGACGGCGGCTACAGCATCTTCTGAGCACGCCCACCCACAGCACGAGGAGCTTTCATGGCACAGGTCGAGACGGTGCGCGGTCCGGTCGACACGTCGGCACTCGGACGCACGCTGATGCACGAGCACGTCTTCGTCCTCAGCACCGAGATCCTGCAGAACTATGGCGGTGACTGGTGGGACGAGGAGGAGCGCGTCACCGACGCCATCGCCAAGCTTCAGGCGCTGGTCGAGCGCGGGATCACGACGGTCGTCGACCCGACCGTGATCGGACTCGGGCGCTACATCCCGCGCGTGCAGCGGATCGCAGACGCGGTTCCGGAGCTGAACATCATCGCCGCGACGGGCCTGTACACCTTCGACGAGCTCCCGCACCACTTCGAGTACCGCGGCCCGGGCACCATCCTCGAGGGTCCCGAGCTGATGGCGGACCTGTTCATCCGGGACATCCGCGAGGGCATCGCCGACACCGGCGTCAAGGCGGCGTTCCTCAAGTGCGTGGTCGAGCAGAAGGGCCTGACCCCCGGCGTTCACCGCGTGGTGAAGGCGGTCGCGCAGACCCACCGCGAGACCGGCGTGCCGATCACCTGCCACACCAATGCGACGGCCCAGAGCGGGCTGCTCGCCCTGCAGGCCTTCGCCGAGGAGGGCGTCGACCTGACCAAGGTCGTCATCGGGCACAGCGGTGACACCAACGACCTGGACTACCTGAAGAAGATCATGGACCAGGGCGCCATCGCCGGCATGGACCGCTTCGGCCTTGACATGTACAACAGCACCGCGGACCGGGTCGCCACCATCGCGACGCTGGTGCAGCAGGGCTACGCCGACCGCCTGGTCCTGGCACACGATGCGTCGTGCTACATCGACTACTTCAGCGGCGAGACCTCACGGCAGATGCTGGAGGCGGCAGCTCCCAACTGGCACTTCAACCACATTCCGGACGACGTCCTGCCGGCCCTGACGGCCGCCGGCGTCTCCGATGCCGACCTGGAGCTCATGCTCGTCGGCAATCCCCGCCGTTACTTCGAGTGACCCGGTGGACTTCACGCCGTCGGCCCGCACGGTCGAGCTCCAGGCCGAGCTGACCGACTTCCTGCACACCCGGGTGCTCCCGTCCGAAGCGGTGCTGGAGGAGCAGCTGGCCGCGGCGGACGACCCGCTCCGCTACGAGCCTCCGGTCAAGGAGGAGCTCAAGGCCGAGGCGCGCGCGCGTGGTCTGTGGAACCTGTTCCTGGCCGGTGGCAGCCCGCACGGCGCCGGCCTGACCAACCTCGAGTACGCCCCGCTGGCCGAGACCATGGGCTGGAGCCCGGACCTGCTTCCCGAGGCCACCAACTGCTCGGCCCCGGACACCGGCAACATGGAGCTGCTCGAGCTGTTCGCCACGCCGTCGCAGCGGGAGCGCTGGCTGGCGCCCCTGCTGGCGGGCGAGATCCGGTCGTGCTTCTCGATGACCGAGCCGGACGTCGCGTCCTCGGACGCGCGCAACATCGCGACACGCATCCGGCGGGACGGCGACGAGTACGTCATCACGGGCCGCAAGTGGTGGGCCAGCGGTGCGCTGCGCGAGCGGTGCGAGCTGCTGCTCGTTCTCGGCGTCACCGACCCGGACGCTGACTCCTCTCGGCGGCACAGCATGGTGCTCGTCCCCCGGGACACGCCGGGCGTACGCATCGTGCGGTCCACGACGGTGTTCGGCTACGAGCACGCCAGCGTCGGTGGCCACGCCGAGATCGTGTTCGACGACGTGCGCGTGCCGGCCGAGAACCTGCTGGGCAGCGAGGGCGCCGGCTTCGCCATGGCCCAGGCCCGGCTGGGGCCGGGCCGCATCCATCACTGCATGCGCCTGCTGGGCCAGGCCGAGCGGGCGCTCGAGCTGATGTGCCGCCGGGCCCTGTCGCGTACCGCCTTCGGGATGCCGTTGGCCGAGCAGGGGGTCGTGCAGCAGCAGATCGCCGAGTCGCGGATGGAGATCGACCAGGCCCGGCTCATCGTGCTGAAGACCGCTGCCCTGATCGACACGGTCGGCAACCGCGGCGCCCGCATCGAGATCTCCACCATCAAGGCGGTGGTGCCGCGCACCGTTGCCCGGGTCGTCGACCGGGCCATCCAGGTGCACGGCGCCGCCGGGGTGAGCGACGACTTCCCGCTGGCCCGGATGTGGACCGAGGGCCGTTACCTGCGACTGGGTGACGGGCCCGACGAGGTGCACATCGCCGCTGTCGCCCGGCAGGAGCTGGGCCGCCACCAGCCCGCGCCATGAGCAGCGACACCGTCCTCACCTGGGAGCTGCTGACGGTGGGGGAGCGGCTCGGTCCCTACCGCTACGCGTGCACCGCGGACGTCGTCGCCCGCTTCCGGGACGCGGTGGACGACCACGAGCTGGAGGAGCTGGACGGCGTCGCGCTGGCCCCGCCGGCGTTGCTGACGTTCCCGTTCCTGCAGCTCGTCGAGACCTGGTACGCCCCGCGGCCGGGCACCGTCCACGCCCGCCAGGACTTCACGCTGCTCGCCCCGCTGCGCGTCGGAGCGGACCTGACGGTCACCGGCGTGCTGACCTCGATGCACCTGCGGCGGGGCCGTCGCTACTACGAGGTGCAGGCGAGCGCCTCCGACGAGCGCGGCGTCGAGGTGGCCCGCAGCACGACTCTGGGCATCTACCCCGATGTCGACGTGGAGCGGCAGCCATGACGGGGCCGCTCCAGGTGGGCGCCGAGCTGCGCCCGGTCACGCTGACCGTCGACGGTGCGGTGGTGGCGGCCTACGGCGATGCCGGCAGGGATCCCAATCCGATCCACTTCAGCGACCAGGCCGCGCAGGCGCTCGGCTTCCCGCGGGCCATCGCGCACGGGATGATCAGCGGGGCCCTGCTGTCGCGGATGCTGACCCGCAACCTGGGGGCGGCCTGGGTCACCGCAGGCCAGCTGAGCCTGCGCTTCGTGGCGCCGGTGCTGGTCGGCAGCACGGTCACGGCGCGCGGCGTGGTGACGGCGGTGGACCCGCTGGTGGTCGCCGTCCGCGCCGAGACCGACGACGGCACCGCCGTCATCGTCGGCACCGCGCAGCTGTGACCGGGCAGCTCTGACCGGGCGACTCTGACCGGGCGACTCTGACCGGGCGGCTCTGACCGGGCGGCGCCGCGCGCCGCCCGGTCAGCAGCTCACGCCCAGCTCGTCTCCTTGCGCAGCACCGGCTTGAGCACCTTGCCGCCCGCGTTGCGCGGCAGCGGCTCGGTGCGGACCGCGACGAACTGCGGCACCTTGAAGTCGGCCAGATGCTCGCGCGCGAACGCCTTGACCTCGGCCGGGTCGATCGTGGCGCCCTCGGCCGGCACGATGACGGCGCCGACCTTCTCGCCCATCATGGTGTCCGGCACGCCGATCACGGCGACCTCGCCGACGCCCGGGTGCAGGTTCAGCGCGTTCTCCACCTCGACGCAGTAGACGTTCTCGCCACCCCGGTTGATCATGTCCTTCATCCGGTCGACGATGAAGACGAGGCCGTCGTCGTCGACCCGGGCGAGGTCGCCGGTGCGCAGCCAGCCGTCGACGAACGTGTCCCGCGTCTGCTCGGGCTTGTGCCAGTAGCCGGCGACCACGTTGGGTCCCTTGATGAGGAGTTCGCCGACACCGGTGTCCGGGTCCGGCTCGTCCACCCGCAGGTCGACGACCGGCGCCGCGTAGCCGACCGAGTCGGCGTGGTCGGGCGCCTGCTCGTGCGGCAGGTAGGTCGACACGGACGCCGTCTCGGTGAGCCCGAAGCCGTTGCCGACGCGGGCCGAGGGGATCGCCTTCATGATCTGGTGCACCAGGTCCGGCGCGATCGGGGCGCCGCCGTAGCTCAGGGCCCGCACGCTGGAGGTGTCGATGCTGTCGAACTCGGGCTGCTGCATGGCGAGCCAGTAGATGGCCGGCACCGTGGTCAGCACGGAGATGCGCTCGTCCTGGATCGCGCGCAGGAACTGCTTCACATCGAACGCCGGCATGATGACCGACGTGCCGCGCAGCGCCGTCAGGACGAGCAGCTGGCTGTTGCAGCCGGTGACGTGGAAGAGCGGAACCGAGATCAGCGTGCGCAGGTCGGGCTCGTCGCGCGGGAGCTTGAGGCAGCGGATGCAGGTTTCGATGTTGGACACGAAGTTCTCGTGCGTCGTCATGGCGCCCTTGGGGGAGCCGGTGGTCCCGCTCGTGTAGAAGATCGCCGCCAGATCCTGGTGCGCCTGGTCGGCCACGACCAGCGGCTCGCCGTCCGGCAGCGGGGTGTCCGGCAGGAAGACGTGCTTGGCACCGGAGTCCTCGACGACGTACGACGCCTCGGCCTCGGTGAAGCGCGTGTTGACCGGCACCGCGACGGCGCCGGCCAGCTGGGTCCCCCAGAAGGCGTAGACCCAGTCGTTGCCGTTGGGCAGGCGGTTCGCGACCCGGTCACCCGGCTGCACGCCGGCTGCCCGCAGCCCGCCGGCGACCCGCGTCGCGCGGTCCCAGAGCTGCTGGTAGGTCACGCGGTCGCCACCGAGCTCGACGAGGGCCTCCTGGCCGGCGGCGGCGTCGACTGCCTGCTGCAGGACCGCCACCAGGTTGGTGGCCAGGCCGGTGTAGCGCTTGATGCCGTCGGCACCGACCTCGATGCCGCTCGTGTCGAAGGGCTGAACCATGTGTGCTCCTCTCGGGCCGCCGGGACCGCGGGGAGCGGCACGGGCGGCAGGGACAAACCTGCGGGCGGGGACGCCCGCCGACCGGTCGAGGTCGGCAGGCGCACCGGGTGGTGCGCTGACGCTGGTCAGGAGGTGCTGGTGCTCCTGCCGGGCAGGCGGGGGCGCCGGTGCGGCGACGGGGGATGCTCGTGGTCGAGACCGAGGGCCTGCACCCAGAGCCGGGTCAGGGTCTCGACAGCCTTGTCCTCGTCGAACTCCTCGCCGATGACGAACCACACGTAGGCGAAGCGGTCGACCATGTTGCCCAGGGCGCTGGCCGTGTAGGTCGGGTCCAGGCCGGGATCGGCCAGGCCGGCGTCCTGCCAGCGCTGGATGGCGCGCGCGGTGCGGTCGACGAAGAAGCGCCGGTGCTCGCGGCGCATGGTGCGCAGGTCCTCGCTGAGCGTGGCCACCTGCTCGAGCGTCGCCAGCAGGGCGGCGTTGGTGCGGTACATCCGCAGATAGTGGCGGTGCGCCGCCTCGATGCCCTGGGCCGGAGAGGGCGGCGCGGTGTGGGCGGGGCGCTCGCTGGCCATCTCCCGCTGCAGCTCCGACATGACCGCATGCAGCACCTCCTCCTTGGAGGAGAAGTAGGTGTAGAACGTCCCGTGCGCCACGCCGGCGACCCGGCTGATGTCGGCGATGCGCGACTCGGCGAAGCCGCTCCCGGCGAAGACGACGCGGGCGGCGTCCAGCAGGGCGGCGCGGGTCCGCAGGCCGCGCGCCGTCAGCGTCTCGACCGGTCGGGGGCTGACCTCTCGGGCGGCCTCCGGCGAGGTGTCAGGCGACACCCGGCCTCCGTGGCCCGGCAGCGCGCAGCGTCGGACGGGGGGCCGCGCTGCACGGCGTCGCTCTCACAACGGGGAGGCTGACAGCCGCGCCGGCCAGCGTCAACTGCGCCACGCCGTTAATCATGACGCAAGGATCATGTCCTCCGAGCGCTGACTCGGTCCAGTTCAGGAAACGAAGAAGGACACGATCCGGCAACGACCGGACGACGCCTGCTTCACAGTGTAGAAACTGCATCACTGTGAGGCCGTTCACACGGCCGAGCGATCGCTCGACCGGTCGTCCCGAACGTTCGGGGCCGCCGCGGAGCACCCGAACAGCTGCCATGTCGACTGCGCCAGGCGCCCCACCGAGAGGGACCACCCCATGAGCAACAACCCGTTCAACCCTGAGCTTTTCAGCCGTCTCTCCAGGCGGCAGGTGCTGAAGGCGGCCGGCGTCGGCGGCGCGGCCCTGGCGGCGCTCCCGCTGCTGTCGGCGTGCGGCGACGAGGGCAGCACCGGGACGACCACCCCGGGCGCGGCGGGCGGCGGCACCGTCACCACCGGTGGCGACGTCTCCAAGATCATGAACTTCATCGGCCCGGTGGAGGAGGCCAGCGCCGGCAAGGGCCTGGCGTTCGACATGGGCCTGGTGCTCGCCTTCACGGGCCCCGGCGCCTTCTTCGGCCGCACCATGTCGGCGGGCGCGAAGCTCGCGGCAGCGCACATCGAGTCCCTGGGCGGCCCGAAGTTCAACCTGATCTCCAAGGACCACAAGTCCGGCGACCCCCAGGCCGGTGTCCAGGCGGTCAAGGAGCTCGGCTTCGCCAAGGTTCCGGCCAAGCTCGCGTCGTACAACGACGACCTCGGCGCCATGCTGCCGGGCACCGAGCAGTACAAGATGTTCACCTTCGACGGCGGCGGCGGCACCTCGACCTACGCGCAGGGCAAGCCCTACTTCTACGGCACCCGCGCGATCACGCCGAACGACGGGTGGCCCGGGACGCTGCGCTTCATCAAGGAGGAGCTGCCCGAGGTCAAGCGCATCTCCACGGTCTTCTGGGACCTCGGTCCCAACAACCAGATCAACGCTGATGACCTCAAGCGTCGCATCCAGGAGGCCGGCCTGGAGATGGGCACGGTCGAGTACGTCAAGATCGGCGCCACCGACTACTCGGCCGCCATGCAGAAGATCAAGGCCGACAAGCCGGACGCCGTGTTCCTCGGCATCTTCGGCAACGACATCGGCGTCTTCATGAAGCAGTTCTCCACCTCGGGCATCAACAAGCCGGTCGTCTGTGCCGAGTACACCCAGGCGTCGGCGGACGTCGCCGGGGCGGCGTACGAGGGCCTGTACCTGGGCTTCGACTACTTCAACGCCGAGAAGCCCGACAACGGCTGGTCGCAGATCTTCGTGGACGAGTTCAAGAAGGCCAACGCCGGGGGCCTGCCGGACTACTACGCGGCCAACTACTACGAGGACCTGTTCGGCATGTGGGACGTCATCCGACGCGTCCTCGCCGCGGGCGGCGACCCCAAGGACGGCGCTCAGCTGGACAAGGCGTGGCGTGAGAAGCCCGAGTTCCCGAGCGTCTACGGCGGCGACGCGACGACGGCCGGCGTCAAGGCCGTGGATGTCGCCAAGACCCACTCCGTGACCAAGCGTCCGATGACGCTGTCGCAGTACAAGAACGGCAAGGTCGTGCCGCTGGCGTACTTCGACCTCGAGGCCGCCGACTACCGGAAGGCCTGACCACCATGCTGGCAGACCCTCGGGCGGTGCCGTGTCCGACCTGACTCTGGACAACTTTCTGCAGCTGACCGTCGCCGGCATCGTGAGCGGTAGCGCGTACGCGCTGCTCGGCGTGGCCTTCGGGCTGATCCTCAGCGTGACCGGGCGCTTCCACTTCGCCTTCACCTTCACCTACACGATCTCGGCGTACATCGCCGCGGAGGTGGGCCAGCAGTACGGGCTCCCCCTGTGGCTCGCCCTGATCGTCGGTGCCCTCGTGGGCGCGGTGTTCGGCGTGCTGTTCGAGCGCGTGGTCTACCGGCCGCTGGCGGAGAAGTCGGGCGCCTACGCGCTGCTCGTCATCTTCGTGGCGTCGCTGGGGCTGGCGATCATCGGTCGCAACCTGATCGCGCTCGTCTGGATCGACACCGCCAGCCTGCAGATCACCGGCTTCACCAACGCCGGGTACAACATCGGCCCGGTCACGCTCACGAAGCTGGGCATCGTGCAGGTGATCGTGGCGTGGATCCTCATCCTCGCGCTCGGCGCGGTGCTGAGCTACACGGGCCTCGGCCGCATCGTGCGGGCCGTCCGGGTCAACCCGGAGATGAGCCTGGTCGTCGGCGTCGACCCGAAGACCGTCTACCTGGCGGTCTTCGCGATCGGCTCGTTCTTCGGAGGGGTGGCCGCGGTGCTGAACGCCACGCAGACGGCCGCCTCACCGGACATGGGGTTCAACCCCCTGTTCTACGCCTTCGTCGTCGCCTTCCTCGCCGGCCTGGGTCGTCACCCGGTCGTCGTGGGGCTCGTCGGACTGTTCCTCGGCCTCATCGAGAGCTGGAGCGCGCTGTTCATGTCGACCCAATGGACCTCACTCGTGGTCTTCGGGATTCTGTTCATCTATGTCGCGCTGCGACCGGTGCAGCTGCGTGGCATGCTGCGCCGGCCCACGCCGGCGACGGCGTAGGAGGCCCGCGTGGAACTCGAGATCAGCTACCTCAACACGATCTTGATCTTTGCGATCTTCGCGCTCTCGCTCAACCTGCTGCTGGGCTACGCGGGCCAGGTCAGCGTGGCGCACGCCGCGTTCGGGGCGGTGGGCGGCTACGCCGTCGCCTACCTGTTCCTGGAGCACGGCGTCGGGCTGCTGCCCGGCATGGTCATCGCGATGATCGTGTCCGCGGCGATCGGCCTGGTGGTCGGCATTCCGGCCCTGCGGTTGTCGACGGAGTTCCTCATCCTGTTGACGCTCGCCGTGCAGACCATCATCATCACGCTGGTCACGACGAGCTCGGCGTTCGGCGGGACGTACGGCCTGCAGAACGTCGCCGGCTTCACGCTGTTCGGCCAGGACCTGCTCCTGCCCAGCGACTTCCTGCCGCTGTTCATCGTCCTCACGGTGCTCGTCTACCTGGTCGTCCGGCGCATGGGTGAGTCCCCGTACGGCCGGGTCCTGCGGGGCATCCGCGAGGACGAGGTGGCCTGCCGGTCGCTCGGCAAGAACGTCTTCAGCTACAAGCTGACGGTGTTCGCCGTCACGGCGGCGATGGCGGGTCTGGCCGGCGCCATGCTGGTGACGCAGAACCAGCTGGCGTCCCCGTCGCTGTTCAGCTTCGACCAGTCGACGGCCATCGTCGCCATGGTGATCCTGGGGGGCACCGGCAACCTGCTCGGCTCCATCCTGGGCGCCACGGTGCTCGTGCTGCTCACGCCGTTCTTCCAGAACGTCCTGAACTTCACTCCGGAGAAGGCGTCGCTGTGGCGCCTGGTGGCGTACGGCGTCGTGCTCGTCGTCGTCATGCTCGTGCGCCCGCAGGGCATCCTGCCGGAGGGCACGACACCGATCACCCTGGTCAAGCGGCTGCTGCGCCGTGGCCCGGCCGCTGGTGAGCCGACGCAGTCGGCCGCACCGGACGTGCGGGTTCCCGAGCAGGTCAACCGCGGGGCGCTCGTCGACCCGGCCAGCATCGACCTGGACGAGGACGCCCACGCGCTGACGGAGCTGGCTCACCACGGCGCCCTGCCGGACACGGTGGTCAGCGCCGGGCGGACCGGCGAGATCGTGCTCAAGGTCGAGGGGCTGACGAAGCGCTTCGGTGGCATCACCGCCGCGGAGAACCTGAACCTCGAGCTCCGGCGCGGCACCATCACCGCCCTCGTGGGGCCGAACGGCGCAGGCAAGACCACCGTCTTCAACCTGCTGACCGGCGCGATCCGTCCCGACACGGGCCGGGTGACCCTGCACGGCAACGACATCAGCGGCATGCGGCCCGACCAGGTCGCCAATGCCGGCATGGTCCGGTCCTTCCAGGACGTCCGCGTCTTCCCTCGGCTGTCCTCGCTGCAGAACGTGCTGCTGGCCATCCAGGGGCAGCCCGGAGAGTCGGCGGCAGGGCTGTTCCTGCGCCCGGCCGCGACGGCGAAGGTCGAGCGGGAGTCGCGTGCCAAGGCACTCGAGTGGCTCTCCTTCGTCGGCATGGAGGCCTACGCGGAGGTTCCGGCCGGGGCGCTGGCCTTCGGCCAGCAGAAGCTGGTCGCCCTGGCTCGCGTGCTGGCGACCGAGGCGGACGTCGTGCTGCTCGACGAGCCGGCCTCGGGCATCGACCAGCAGTGGGTCGAGGTGATGCTCGGCCTGATCGAGCAGCTGCGCGACAAGGGCCGCACGATCTGCATCGTCGAGCACAACCTGCACGTCGTGGGCCGGCTCGCCGACCACACGTACTTCATGGAGCTCGGCCGGATCACGGCGCAAGGCTCGTTCGAGGAGCTGACCGGAGAGAAGCGACTGGCGGAGGCCTACTTTGGCACGGCATGAGCAGGTGACGCAGGCGACCGCGGCGACGGTGACGGGCGGCGAGGAGCTGCTGGTCCTCAAGGGGCTCCAGGCGGGTTACGGCAAGAAGCACGTCGTCTTCGACGTCGACCTCCACCTCAAGAAGGGGGAGATCGTCACGATCATCGGTCACAACGGGGCCGGAAAGACGACGACGCTCAAGACCATCTTCGGGATGCTGCCGCCGCTGGGCGGGAGCATCAGCTACGGCGGCGAGGAGGTCGGCGGCTCGAGTTGCCGGCGCAACGTTCTGCGCGGGATGTCCTACATTCCGGCCGAGCGCTTCGTCTTCAGCGATCTCAGCGTGCTCGACAACCTGCGGCTGGGCGCCATGCACGTCAGCGACAGCGGCGTGCGCGACGCCCGCCGCAGCCGGGTGCACGAGATGTTCCCGCTGCTCGAGGAGCGTTCGGCGCAGCGCGCCGGAACCATGTCGGGCGGGCAGCAGCGCATGCTCAGCCTCGGGCTCGCCATGATGTCCGGGCCCAAGCTGCTGCTGCTGGACGAGCCGTCGCTCGGGCTGGCTCCCGCACTCGTCGCCGAGATCTTCGACGGAGTGCGCCGGCTGGCCGACGAGGAAGGCCTGACGGTGCTGCTGCTCGAGCAGAACGTCGGGCAGGCGCTGCGCATCGCCGACCGCGCGTACGTGATGCGGGCGGGCCGGATCATCCTCGAGGAGACGGCCGACCAGATGCGCGCGCGCAAGGACTACTGGGACCTGTTCTGAGCGCAGTGCCCGACTGTCCACGCAGACGACGAACCGACCGAGGAGCGAAGAGGCTTTCATGACATCAGGGCTGGACAGCGCACGGCGCATGTCCCATGGGGAGCAGCTGGGCCGGGTGGCCCGGCGGACCCCGCAGGTCGAGGCGCTGCGCTTCGAGGGCAGCAGCCGCACCTTCGGCGAGCTGGACGAGCGGGTCGACCGGCTGTGCCAGGCGCTGCAGGCGCGGGGCATCGGCACGGGAGACCGCGTCGCCACGCTCATGACCAACCGGATGGAGGTCGTCGAGACGTATCTGGCGGCCTGCCGGCTGGGCGCCATCTGCGTCCCGGTCAACTTCCGCCTGGTCGCCGAGGAGATCACCTACATCCTCTCCGACAGCGGCGCCACGGTGCTCGTCGTCGACGAGGGGCTCGCGTCCGTCGCCGGCGCCGCACGCCAGCAGGCGACCGGTGTCGCGCACTGCCTGGTGACCTCCGGCGACCCGTCGGCCGCCGGGCCGGGCTCGGAGGCCTACGAGCAGGTGCTGGCTGCGGTGTCCGGACAGTTCGACCGCCCGGACGTTCCCGAGCACTCGCCCGCCTTCATCATGTACACGAGCGGGACGACCGGGCGGCCCAAGGGCGCGGTTCTCAGCCACTTCAACCTGCTCATGAACACGTTCAACATGATCAACTTCATGGGCATCACGGACGGCGACCGGGTCTGGCTGTCCGGCCTGCCGCTGTTCCACATCGGCGGGCTGAACGGCATCCTCCCGTACCTGCTGCTGGGCGGGACGTCGGTCATCCTGCCGTCCGGGCAGTTCGACGCCGAGCAGGTCGTCGACATGTTCGAGCAGGAGGGGATCACCTCCTGCTACTTCGTCCCGACGCAGTGGCAGGCCATCTGCGCCGTGCCGGGGCTCGACAAGCGCGACCTGTCCAAGCTGCGCCGCATCTCCTGGGGCGCGTCGGTCGCGCCCCCGTCGGTGCTGCAGGCGATGGCCGACGCGTTCCCCGGGGTCCCGAACTTCAACGCGTTCGGCCAGACCGAGATGAGCTCGGTGACGTGCGTCCTGCGCGGAGAGGACGCCGTGCGCAAGATGGGCTCGGTCGGCAATCCGGTTCCCAACGTCGAGGTGCGCGTCGTCGACGACGAGATGGTGGACGTGCCGCAGGGCGAGGTCGGCGAGATCGTCTACCGCGGCCCGACGGTGCTGCAGAGCTACTGGAACAAGCCCGAGGCCACCGAGGACGCGTTCGCCGGCGGCTGGTTCCACTCCGGCGACCTGGTGCGCCAGGACGAGGACGGCTTCTACTTCGTCGTCGACCGCAAGAAGGACATGATCATCTCGGGCGGCGAGAACATCTACTGCGCCGAGGTCGAGGCGGCCATCGACGCCCACGACGGGGTCGCCGAGGTCGCCGTCATCGGCCTGCCGGACCCCAAGTGGGTCGAGGTCCCGATGGCCGTCATCGTCGCCAAGGACCCGGCCGCGCCCCCGACCCAGGCCGAGATCATCGACTGGTGCCGGCAGCGGATGGCGTCGTACAAGAAGCCGGCCAAGGTCGTGATCGTCGACGCCCTGCCCCGCAACGCCAGCGGCAAGGTGCTCAAGACGCAGCTGCGCGCGACCTACGTGCCGGCCAGCCCGTGACAGCCGAGATGACCGACGAGGTCCGTCAGCTGCGTTCGGCGATGAAGGAGTTCATCGACGGCGAGGTCATCCCGCGCGAGCACGAGATCGAGCGGATGGACGCGCACGCCGGCGAGGTCGTCGAGGAGCTCAAGGCCGAGGCCAAGCGCCGCAACCTCTGGGCGCTCGGCCACCCGGCCGAGATCGGCGGCGGCGGCCTGCCGTTCATGACCTTCGCGCTGCTCAACGAGATCATCGGTCGGTCGGAGTACGGCCAGGTCGCCGTCGGGTCGATGACCATGCAGGACTCGATCATGCTGCACCTGTACGCCTCGCCGCCGCAGCGGGAGCGGTTCCTCAAGCCGCTCGTGGCGGGGGAGATCTCGCCGAGCGTCGGCCTGACCGAGCCGGAGGTCGCCGGCAGCGACCCCACGCTCATGCAGACGACGGCGGTACTCGACGGCGACGAGTGGGTCATCAACGGTCACAAGTGGTTCACGAGCAACGGCTCGCGGGCGGCGTACTGCACCGTGTTCGCCAAGACCGATCCGGATGCCGCGTCGAAGTACGCGCAGTTCTCCGCGATCCTCGTGCCGACGGACACCCCGGGGTACGAGATCGTGCGGCAGGTCCCGACGATGGGGCACGTCGGCGGCGACCACTGCGAGATCCGCTACAACGACGTGCGCGTGCCCCGGGACAACCTGCTGGGGGAGCGGGGTCAGGGCTTCACCATCGCCCAGCGGCGGCTCGGACCGGGCCGGATCTTCCACTGCATGCGCTGGCTCGGGCAGGCTCAGCGCGCCTTCGAGCTCATGGTGGAGCGAGCCAACTCCCGGTGGGCGCACGGGTCGCTGCTCAAGGACAAGGGCGAGATCCAGCGCTACGTCGCCGAGTCGGCGGCCGAGATCCAGGCCGCCCGGCTGATGACCCTGGATGCGGCCCGCGCGATGGACCGCGGCGAGCAGGCCAGGGTCGAGATCTCGCTCATCAAGTTCCACGGCGCGCAGATGCTGCACAACGTCATCGACCGCGCCATCCAGGTGCACGGGGCGCTCGGCGTCACCGGCGACACACCCCTGGAGCGGATGTACCGCGAGGCGCGTTACGCCCGCATCTACGACGGACCGGACGAGGTTCACCGCATGGTCGTGGCCCGCACCCTGCTCGCTGGGGGTGCTCCGCCCTGGGCGTGACCAGCGAGCCCGACGCCGACGAGCTGGCAGGGCTCCTCGGCGGCGGGACCGTCACCGAACTCCGCCGCCTCGTCGGCGGCGCCTCGCGCGAGATGTGGGCCTTCCGGCTGGACGGCCGACGGCTGGTGCTGCGGCGTGACCCGCCGGGCGAGATCGCGGCGGGCGGCATGGAGCAGGAGGGCGCGCTGCTGCGCGCTGCCGCAGCGGCCGGCGTGCGCGTGCCGGAGCTGCTCGCCGCCGGGCCGTCCTTTCTCGTCCTGTCCTGGGTGGACGGCGAGGCGCTGGCCCGGCGCATCCTGCGCGACGATGCCTTCGCCCTCGCCCGCACCAGGCTGGTGGCGCAGTGCGCCGAGCAGCTGGCGTTGCTGCACACCCGGGTGACTCCCGACCAGGTTCCCGGGCTCCAGCTGCCCGACCCCGTCGACGATGTCCGCCGGCGGCTCGATGCCATGGGCGAGCCGCACCCGGCCTTCGAGCTGGGCCTGCGCTGGCTGGAGGAGCACCGCCCGCCCGTGCGCGACGACGTGGTCGTGCACGGGGACTTCCGGCTGGGCAACATCATGGTCGACGCCGACGGGCTGGCCGCGGTCCTTGACTGGGAGCTGTCCCACCTGGGTGACCCGCTGCAGGACCTCGGCTGGCTGTGCGTGCGTTCCTGGCGGTTCGGAGCGACGCTTCCGGTCGCCGGTCTGGGCACCTACGAGGAGCTGGCCCAGGCCTACGAGGCCGCCGGTGGCGGGCCGGTGGACCTGGCCGCGCTGCACTGGTGGGAGGTCTTCGGCACCCTCAACTGGGGCGTCATGTGCATGATCCAGGCCCGCGGGCATCTGGAGCGGGGCGTGCGGTCCGTGGAGCTCGCGGCCATCGGGCGGCGGGCCAGCGAGGTCGAGCTCGACCTGCTCGACCTGCTCCCCGGTGGCCAGGTGCACCCTGCCGTGCCCACTCCGCCGGCCGCGCCGGTGCTCGGCCCGCACGACCGGCCGACCGCCACCGAGCTGGTCGAGGCGGTGCGGGAGTTCGTGGAAGGGCTGCCGCTCACCGGTCACGACCGCTTTCTCGCCCGGGTCACCTCGCGGGTGCTGCGCACGGTCGAGCGCGAGCTGCAGCTGGGCCCGACCCTCGCGGCCGCGCACGAGCAGCGTCTCGCTGACCTCGGCATGGCCGATGATGCGGCGCTGGCCGCCGCCATCCGCTCCGGCGCGGCCGATCCGGCTGCCATGCTGCCGGCCGTCCGCGCGTCCGTCGTCGACAAGCTGCTCGTCGCGGATCCCACGCAGCTCGCCGGTCGATACTCCTCCCCGATACCCCTTCCTTCCCTGTCCGTCCCCCACACCCAAGGAGATACATGACCGCCCCCGACAAGCCCGTTCCGGACCTGACCGACTTCCTCAAGGATTCCCCCAAGAACTGGGGCAAGTGGGGCCCCGACGACGAGGTCGGCTCCCTGAACTACCTCGACGCCGGCCAGGTGCTGCGTGGCGTGGGTGCCATCAAGTCCGGCAAGACCTTCACCCTGCAGGTCGACATCGGCCACCCGGGCGGCGACCCGGTCTGGCCCGGCCGTTCGGGCGCCATCCGCACCAACGTCGTGGACAAGGGCACCTTCCGCTCCGGCAAGATGTCGAAGTTCCCGGGCGGCGCGGAGTACGCCGACGACTTCATCTCCATGTTCCTGCAGGGGTCGACGCAGTACGACGCCCTCGGGCACGTCTGGTACGACGACCAGCTGTGGAACGGCTACCCCGCCGACAGCACGGGCGCCGGCATGAGCAAGGCGAGCGTCCACCCCATCGCGGTGAAGGGCGTCGTCGGCCGAGGCATCCTCCTCGACATGGCCCGCTTCCGCGGCAAGGACGTCCTGGGCAAGGGCGAGACGTTCACGCACGAGGACCTCATGGCCTGCGCCGCCGCGCAGGGTGCGGAGATCCAGAAGCGCGACATCATCATCATCCGCACCGGCTGGATCGGCAGCTTCTACACCACGCCGCAGGAGGAGTTCTTCAAGGACTTCATCGAGCCGGGCCTGACCTACAGCCCCGAGCTGGTCCAGTGGTTCGCCGACATGGAGATCCCCAACCTGGTCACCGACACCATCGCCAACGAGGTGACGGTCCACGCGGAGTCGGGCATCGTCCTGCCGCTGCACAACGCGCTCATGCGCAACCTCGGCGTGACGCTGACCGAGATCGCCCAGCTCGACCCGCTGGGAGCTGACTGCGCCGAGGACGGCCAGTACGAGTTCCTCT
>JAOPWI010000281.1 GCA_025965755.1 Frankiales bacterium
AGGCGGTCGCGCAGCCGGGCCGCCTCCTCGGCGCGCAGCCCGGGGATCGCCGCGTCGGTCGCCGCGGCCGCCGTGTGCAGGACCACCGTCGACAGCCCGTAGCGGCGGTCCAGCGGCCCGGCGGTCACGTCGACATACTGCATCCGCCCGTACGGCACGACGGACGTGCGGCGCAGCAGCACTCCGCGGCGGACGAGCAGGTCGTCCTCGCGCTCGGCGTAGCCCCAGGCGCGCACCCGGCGCTCCACCGCGGTGAGCAGCAGGCCGAGAGTGACCAGGGCGACGAGCAGGGTCGCCAGGCTCTCGACCGGACCGGCCAGGACGGCGACGACCACGGTGGCGACCGTCGCCGGGACGCCGACCCACAGCAGCGCGAGCAGCCGGCGCAGGCGCAGCAGCGCCGGGTCGGGGGCGCGCCAGCTCCCGTCCAGCAGGTCCATGATCGGCCAGGTTAGTCGGGCCGGAAGGCGACCGCGCGCCGGCGCTGACACACTGAAGGCGTGAAGTGGTGGCGGGACCCGCAGCGGCGCAACCGCATGGCGCTGATCGTCTTCGCGTTCCTCGGCGTCGGCAGCATCGTGCTGGCCGGCAGCCTGCAGTGGGCCGAGGGGGACCGCCGGGTGGTCGTGGTGACGATGCAGACCGGGTCCGGCGAGCCGGCCCGCCAGCTGGTCAAGGACGACTGCGGCGACCTGCCCGGTGTCTCGGTGGTGCCCGACCAGGGCAACCCGTCGGCGCGCATTCAGGGCCGCTTCCCCGTACGGCTGAAGATCGGCGGCGCGACGCTCCGGCAGGAGGCTGCGCTGCACGCCTGCCTCGCCCAGCACGGCGACATCGTCCGCGGCTTCCTCACCGAGGGCGCGGACTAGCGCACCACCCGGTCGGAACGCGTGTAGACGTTCATCGTCGCGCCGCGCAGGAAGCCGACCAGCGTCATGCCGGCCTCGGCGGCCAGGTCGACGGCCAGGCTGGACGGTGCGCTGACGGCCGCCAGCAGCGGCAAGCCGGCCATCCAGGCCTTCTGCGTCAGCTCGAACGACGCCCTGCCGCTGACCAGCAGGACCGTCTCCCGCAGCGGCACCCGCCCGCCCTGCAGCGCCCACCCGACCACCTTGTCGACCGCGTTGTGGCGGCCGACGTCCTCGCGCAGCACGAGCAGCTCCCCGGTGGCCGTGAACAGCGCCGCGGCGTGCAGCCCGCCGGTCTTGTCGAACACCTGCTGAGCCTCGCGGAGCCGGTCCGGCAGGCTGCTGAGCACCTGCGTGGTCACCCGCAGCGGGTCGGTGCCGACGTCGTACCGCGTCTGCGTGCGCACGGCGTCCAGCGACGCCTTGCCGCACAGCCCGCACGAGGAGGTCGTGTAGAACGACCGCTCCAGCGACGGGTCGGGCGCGGCGACGCCGGGGGACAGGTCGACGTCCAGCACGTTGTAGGTGTTCACGCCCTCGTCGGTGGCGCCCGCGCAGTAGCGCATGGCCCGCACCTCGTCGCGCTCGCCGACGACGGCCTCGCTGACGAGGAAGCCGGCGGCCAGCTCCATGTCGTGGCCCGGCGTCCGCATGGTGACCGCGAGCGGCCGCCCGCCCACGCGGATCTCCAGCGGCTCCTCGACGACGAGCGTGTCCGGGCGCTCGACCTCGGTGAGGCCCCCGAGCCGCAGCGTGCGCCGCCGTGCCGTCGTCCGTCCCACCGGCAAAGGGTCGCACGACAGCCGTGTCGCCTTGCGCGGGTGAGGCGTGAGGGGTTGGGTAGTGCGGCGACAACAGCAGCACGGGAGGTCGGGTGTCACTCAGAAGCGTGTTCCTGGGCTGGCCGGTGCTGCGCCAGCTCACCGGCGAGGACCCGCTCGGCCGGGGAGCCGCGGCGCAGTCGGCCCGCACCGCGGCGCTGGAGCCGCGGACCAAGACCGCCGACCGGGTCGTGCAGAGCGTCTGCCCGTACTGCGCCGTGGGCTGCGGCCAGCGCGTCTACGTCAAGGACGAGAAGGTCGTCCAGATCGAGGGTGACCCCGACTCGCCGGTGTCCCGCGGCCGGCTGTGCCCCAAGGGCTCCGCCAGCGAGCAGCTGGTCAACAACCCCAAGCGCCAGACGAAGGTCCTCTACCGGCGGCCGCGCGGCACCGAGTGGGAGGAGCTCGGGCTGGAGCAGGCCATGGACATGGTCGCGACCCGGGTGCTGGACACCCGCGCCCGCACCTGGCAGGACACCGACGAGCACGGCCTGCCGCTGCGCCGGACGATGGCCATGGCCAGCCTGGGTGGCGCGACGCTGGACAACGAGGAGAACTACCTCATCAAGAAGCTGTTCACCGCGCTGGGCGCCGTGCAGATCGAGAACCAGGCGCGCATATGACACAGCTCCACCGTCCCCAGTCTGGGGGCTTCCTTCGGCCGCGGCGGGGCCACCGGCCCGCAGCAGGACCTGGTCAACGCTGACTGCATCGTCATCCAGGGCTCCAACATGGCCGAGTGCCATCCGGTCGGGTTCCAGTGGGTGATGGAGGCCAAGCTCCGCGGCGCCAAGGTGATCCACATCGACCCCCGGTTCACGCGCACGTCGGCCATGGCGGACATGCACGTGCCGCTGCGCGCCGGCAGCGACATCGCCTTCCTCGGCGGCATCATCAATTACATCCTGGAGCACGAGAAGTACTTCCGGGACTACGTCGTGAGCTACACCAACGCGGCCACGGTGATCTCGGAGCAGTTCCAGGACACCGACGACCTCGACGGCCTGTTCTCCGGCTACGACCCGGAGACCGCGACCTACGACACCAGCACCTGGACCTACGCCGGGCACGAGGGCGAGGGTCACGGCAGCGTCGACGGTGGCGAGCACGAGGTGTCCGAGCGGGACCGCGGCGCCGGCCACGAGCTGGGCAACCGCGGGGCCAACCTCGCGGACCCGCTGGTCCAGCGCGACGAGACGCTCCAGCACCCGCGCTGCGTCCTGCAGGTGCTCAAGCGCCACTACGCCCGCTACACGCCGCAGCTCGTCGAGGAGGTCTGCGGCGTGTCTGAGGCGCAGTTCCTCCAGGTGTGCGAGGACGTCACCGCCAACAGCGGTCGCGACCGGACGACGGCGTGGGTCTACTCGGTGGGCTGGACGCAGCACACGGTGGGCACGCAGTACATCCGCGGCGCGGCGATCATCCAGCTGCTGCTGGGCAACATGGGCCGTCCGGGCGGCGGCATCCTGGCCCTGCGCGGCCACGCCAGCATCCAGGGGTCCACCGACATTCCGACCCTGTTCAACCTGCTGCCCGGCTACCTGCCGATGCCGAAGGCCGGGATCCACGACTCCTTCCAGGACTACCTCGGGGCGATCTCGAGCCCGGGGCAGAAGGGCTTCTGGACGAAGGCGGACACCTACGTCACCAGCTTCTTCAAGGCCTGGTGGGGTGAGGCCGCCACGGCCGAGAACGACTGGGGCTTCGAGTGGATGCCCCGCATCAACGGCGACCACGGCACCTATCAGACCGTCATGGACATGCTGGACGACAAGGTCGAGGGCTACTTCCTGCTCGGCCAGAACCCGGCCGTCGGCTCGGCGCAGGGGCGCATGCAGCGGCTCGGCATGTCGCACCTGAAGTGGCTGGTCGTCCGCGACCTCAACATGATCGAGTCGGCGTCGTTCTGGAAGGACGCGCCGGAGATCGCCACCGGCGAGCTGAGCACCGAGGACATCGAGACCGAGGTGTTCTTCTTTCCGGCCGCCTCGCACGTGGAGAAGGAAGGCACCTTCACGCAGACGCAGCGCATGCTGCAGTGGCGCCACAAGGCGGTCGAGCCGCCGGGTGACGCCCGCAGCGAGCTGCACTTCTTCTTCCACCTCGGCCGCATGCTGCGGGAGCGGCTGGCCGGCTCCGCGCTCGAGCGCGATCAGGGCCTGCTCCACCTCACGTGGGACTACCCGACCTCCGGCCCGCACGAGGACCCGAGCGGTGACGCCGTGCTGCGGGAGATCAACGGCTACCACCTGACCGGCGACAAGGCCGGGCAGCTGCTCGACGGCTTCGCCGACATGAAGGCCGACGGCTCGACGTCCGGCGGCTGCTGGATCTACTCCGGCGTGTACGCCGGCGGGGTCAACCGCGCCGCCAACCGGGTGCCGTGGACCGAGCAGGGCAGCTGGATCGCGCCGGACTGGGGCTGGGCCTGGCCGATGAACCGGCGGGTGCTCTACAACCGCGCCTCCGCCGACCCCGACGGCAGGCCGTGGAGCGAGCGCAAGGCGCTGGTGTGGTGGGACGAGGACGCCGGCCGGTGGACCGGCCACGACGTGCCCGACTTCCCGCTGACCAAGGCGCCGTCCTACCGGCCGCAGGAGGGGACGTCCGGCCCGGAGGGGCTGGCCGGCGACGACCCGTTCATCATGCAGGCGGACGGCAAGGGCTGGCTGTACGCGCCGGCCGGGCTGGCCGACGGGCCGATGCCCGCGCACTACGAGCCGCACGAGTCGCCGGTGCGCAATCCGCTCTACAACCAGCAGGCCAACCCGACGCGCAAGGTCTACCGGCGCAAGGACAACCCCTCCCACCCGTCGGTCCTCGAGCAGGGCCACCAGGTCTTCCCGTACGTCTTCACGACCTACCGGCTGACCGAGCACCACACCGCGGGCGGGATGAGCCGGTGGCTGCCGAACCTGTCGGAGCTGCAGCCGGAGTTCTTCTGCGAGGTCTCGCCGGAGCTGGCCCGCGAGCGGGACCTGCAGCACCTGGGCTACGCCACCATCGTCACGGCGCGCACCGCGATCGAGGCGCGCGTGCTGGTCACCGACCGGGTCGTCCCGCTGCGCCTCGGCGATCAGGTCGTGCACCAGATCGGCCTGCCCTACCACTGGGGCGTCGGCGGGGACGCGGTCGTGAGCGGCGACTCCGCCAACGACCTGTTCGAGCTGTCCCTCGACCCCAACGTGCTCATCCAGGAGTGCAAGGCGGCGACCTGCGACATCGTCCCGGGCCGCCGCCCCACCGGACCGGCGCTGCTGCGCTTCGTCGAGGACTACACGACCCGGGCCGGCATCACGATCGAGACCGGAAACACGCTCCTGACCCCACCGCCGGAGGGCCGCCCGTGAGCAACTCCTTCTTCGGGCCGCTGCCCGACCCGGCCGCCGACGCCGGCTGGGGCGGCGAGGACCGGCAGCCCCGCAAGGGCTTCTTCACCGACACGTCGATCTGCATCGGCTGCAAGGCGTGCGAGGTGGCCTGCAAGGAGTGGAACGCCGTCCCGGCCGACGGCATGAACTTCCTGGGCTCGTCCTATGACAACAGCGGCGCTCTCGGCGCCAGCACCTGGCGACACGTGAAGTTCATCGAGCAGCCCAAGACCCTGGGCACCCAGGACGCCGGCATCGCCGGCACGGCGGTCGGGCCGCCGGCGTCCGACGTGCTGAACCGGGCCGCCGACAGCGCGCTGACCGGGGACCGCAGCAGCCTCGGGACGAGCAACACCGTGGACCTCGGCATGCCGCTCACGACGCTGCCCGGGCAGGCCGACGGCGCGCAGCGCACGGAGTTCCGCTGGCTCATGGAGTCCGACGTCTGCAAGCACTGCACCCACGCCGGGTGCCTGGACGTCTGCCCGACCGGCTCGCTGTTCCGCACCGAGTTCGGGACCGTGGTCGTGCAGGACGACATCTGCAACGGCTGCGGCTACTGCGTGCCGGCCTGCCCGTTCGGCGTCATCGACCGCCGGGTGGGGGAGAAGGGCGTCACCAAGAACGAGGGCATCGCGCAGAAGTGCACGCTCTGCTACGACCGCCTGGGCGAGGGGCTGACTCCGGCCTGCGCGCAGGCCTGCCCGACGCAGTCGATCCAGTTCGGTGACCTGGACGAGCTGCGCGAGCGGGCGGCCGCCCGGGTCGAGGCGCTGCACGAGCGGGGCGTTCCCGAGGCGCGGCTCTACGGGGAGGACCCGCACGACGGCGTCGGCGGGACCGGCGCGTTCTTCCTGCTGCTCGACGAGCCGGAGGTCTACGGCCTGCCGCCGGACCCGATCGTCACGACCCGCGACCTGCCCCGGATGTGGCGCACGGCCGGGCTGGCCGCGCTGGCGATGCTGGCCGGCGCGGTCGCGGCCTTCGGGACGGGCCGGTGAGCGGCCTGTCCCAGAGCAGGCGCCGCGGCGGCGGGCGGCGCGACGAGCACCAGATGGTGCCCGACGCCGAGTTCACCTCCTACTACGGCCGCCCGATCCTCAAGGCCGCGCCGTGGGAG
>JAOPWI010000283.1 GCA_025965755.1 Frankiales bacterium
GGCCGCGACCAGCTCGGCCTTGCCCGAGCCGGCCGGCCCGCTGAGCAGCACGCCCAGCTGCGGCCGGGTGCCCAGCCGCTCGAGCAGGTCGCGGTGGGAGAAGCCCAGGTCCAGCCACTCGCGCAGCCGGTGGGCCTGCTGCTCCAGTCCCGGCAGGTCCTCGACCCGCGCCACGGGCACGGCGGCGGACGCAGCGGCCGGGGCGTACGGCACCCCGTGCGCGACCGGCTGCGCCGGTGACGCGGGCGCGCCCTCCCAGCGCACGACCGTGCCGGCGCCGACGAGCACCGGACCGGGCGGCGTCACCTGGAGCACCGTGAGCCGGACGGTCTGGGCGCGAAAGCTCAGGCGGTTGTGCAGGCTCTGCCGGGTGGCGGTCCGGTCGGGGGCGGCCACCTCGGGCAGGTCGTGCGGCAGCAGCGAGACGGCGTCCCCGGCCGTGAGGACCTTGCCGTGCAGCGCGGAGCGCAGCAGTGCCGCGTCGACGACGGCGACCACCTCGGGCGGTCCCGACACGGTGACCGAGGTGGCCGCGACGACCGGCGTCAGCGAGGCCGTGACGACGCTGCCGTCCGGAACGCCGAGGTTGGCGAGCAGCAGCTCGTCGCACAGCAGCAGGTCCGGCGGGGTGCCGGGAGGTGCGGCGGCGACCAGCGCGCCCGTGCTGCGGGCGCCCTGCAGCCGCAGCAGGTCCAGATGCTGAGCGCCGAGCGCCGCCCGCGCCTGCGGCCCGAGCCGGACGATTCCCCGCGACTGCTCGACGGCGGCCAGCCGCTGCACGGCGGTGAGGGACAGGACCGGGGGAGCCGACACGCTGGCGAGCGTAGGTGGGCACCCCGCAGACGGCTTGAGAACCGCCCCGCAGCGCCGATGGGTGGGGGAGCCGACGACGAGAGGGGCGGAGCCGTGCCGCGTGCTGTGCGCAACGTTCCGCTCATCGTGCGCTTCGCGCTCCTGAGCTTCGCCCTGGTGGCCGGCGTGGCGGTGGTGCTGCTGCTGGCGCTGTCGTCCATGACGGCTGATCGAGCCCGCTCGGAGGCCGAGCGCAGCGCCCAGTTCGTCACCGACGTCTCGCTCGAGCCGCTGCTGGCCGGGTCGCTGGGCGGGCGCGGCCTGGACGCGGCGGCCCGCGACCGCCTGGACCGGGCCACCTACGCCGGCATCCAGGCCGAGGTGCTGCGCCGGGTGAAGGTCTACGACCAGGACGGCACGGTCGTGCACGCCGACGACCCCACCGAGGTCGGCCGGCTCGACCTTGCTCCCGCGGTGTCCGCCGGGCTGGCCGGCCGGACCACCAGCGCCTTCGCCGGCGCCCACCGCGAGAAGACGGGGCGGCTGCTCGAGGTCTACGTTCCGCTGCACGGCGCCAACCAGACCGAGATCGTCGGCGTGGTCGAGCTCTACATCCCGTACGGCCGCGTCGCCCGCTCCGTCCAGCACGACAGCCGGCAGCTGTCCCTCTACCTGCTCGGCGGCCTCGGCCTGCTCTGGGTGCTGATCTTCCGCCTGGTGGGCACCGTGTCGGTCCGGCTGCGCCGGGAGCTGGCCCGCAACGAGCATCAGGCCCTGCACGACGCCCTGACCGGGCTGCCCAACCGGACGCTGCTGTTCGACCGGGTGGAGCGCGACCTGGCCCGCGGCCGCCGGTCCGAGGAGCACACCGCGGTGTTGCTGCTGGACCTCGACCGGTTCAAGGAGGTCAACGACACCCTGGGCCATCACCACGGCGACCTGCTGCTGCGTGAGGTGGCGACCCGGCTTCGCGGCGTGCTGCGCGAGGCGGACACGCTGGCCCGCCTGGGCGGCGACGAGTTCGCGGTCCTGCTCGCCGGCGTCGACCGGGCCGAGGAGGCCGAGGGGGTGGAGGGGGCGGCCGCCGCGGCGCGCCGGCTCGTCGCCAGCCTGCAGGCGCCGTTCGACATCGAGGGCATGTCCGTGGCGATCGGCGCCAGCGTCGGCGTCGCCTGTGCGCCCGAGCACGGTGACACGCCGGAGCGGCTCCTGCAGTGCGCCGACGTCGCGATGTACGCCGCGAAGAGCGCCCACACCGGCGTCCAGGAGTACAGCGCCGAGCGGGACACCTACAGCCCCGACCGGCTCACGCTGCTCGGCGAGCTGCGCGCCGCGCTGGCCGAGCGCCAGCTCGTCCTGCACTACCAGCCCAAGGTGGACGTCGCGAGCCGCCGGGTCGTCGGCTTCGAGGCCCTCGTCCGCTGGCCGCACCCGACCCGCGGCCTCGTCCCGCCGGACGTGTTCGTGCCGCTGGCCGAGCACACCGGGATGATGAACCTGCTGACGCCGTACGTCCTCGAGCGAGCCCTGCGGGCGGCCCGGACCTGGCCCGGCGAGCTGTCGGTGTCGGTCAACGTCTCGGTGCGCAACCTGGTCGACGACCGCTTCCCGGTGACCGTGTGGGAGCTGCTGCGCGAGACCGGCTTTCCGGCCTCCCGGCTGATCCTGGAGATCACCGAGAGCTCGCTCATGGCCGACCCCGAGCAGGCTCTGACGGTGCTGCGCCGGCTCAAGCGGCTCGGCGTGGTCCTGTCCGTCGACGACTACGGCAGCGGCTACTCCTCGCTGGCCTACCTGCAGCAGCTGCCCGTCGACGAGCTCAAGATCGACCGCAGCTTCATCAGGGACATCGTCGACCAGCCGCGCAACCTCGCGATCGTGCGGTCCACCGTCGAGCTGGGCAAGAACCTCGGCCTGGTCGTCGTCGCCGAGGGCGTCGAGGGGGAGGGCGCCTGGCAGGCCCTGGCCGGCCTGGGCTGCGACCTGCTGCAGGGCTACCACCTGGCCCGACCGATGCCGGAGAGCGACGTCACCGCCTGGATCGCGGCGTACGCGGCGCAGCTGCTCCCGGTGCAGGTCTAGGCGGGCGCGGCCGGGACCGGCTCGGTCAGCAGCGCGTCCTGCTGCGCCTGCAGCCACGCGGCGGGGGTCAGCGCGGTCGCCGCCGCCGCCAGCCGGGCGGTCCGCGCCGCCCGGTCGGCGCGGTCCATGACCAGGCCCTCGTGCATCGCCGCCGCCGTCTGCGACACGTCGAACGGGTTGACCAGCAGCGCGTCCGCGCCGAGCTCGTCGGCCGCGCCGGCCTCGCGCGAGAGCACCAGCGCGACCCCGTCCCGGGACAGCACCGGTCCCTCCTTGGCGACCAGGTTCATGCCGTCGCGGACCGGGTTGACCACCAGCACGTCGGCCAGCAGGAACGCCGCCAGGGAGCGCGGGTAGTCGTCCTTGACCTCGAGGTGGACGGGCAACCAGCCGGGGGTCGCGAACTCCTCGTTGACCTCCCGGGCGACCCGCTGCACCGCGGCGGTGTACTCGCGGTACTCCGGCAGGTCGTGCCGCGACGGGTAGGCGAACGCCAGGTGGACGACCTGCCCGCGGTGCTCGGGCCAGCGCTGCAGCAGCTCGCGGAAGGCCGCCAGGCCGCGGACGATGTTCTTGCTCAGCTCGGTGCGGTCGACCCGCACGACCAGCTGCCGGTCGCCCACGGCGGCACGCACGGCCGGCAGCCGCGCCTGCACGTCGGGCTGCGCCGCGCGCTCGCGCAGGTCGGCCCCGTCCACGCCGAGGGCGTGCACGGACAGCCGGGTGCGCCGGTCGCGGTGCGTGACCGCGGCGCCGTCGGAGGACGCCCCGAGCAGCTCGACGCAGCACCGCGCGAAGGCGTCGGCCCACCGCCGGGACAGGAACCCGACGGCGTCCGCGCCGAGCATGCCCTCGAGCAGCTCGCGGGCGACCTCGTCGGGCAGCAGCCGGAACACCTCGGGCGGCGCCCACGGCGTGTGGCTGAAGTGGCTGATCCGCAGGTCCGGGCGCCGCTCGCGCAGCTGCCTCGGCGTCAGGGACAGGTGGTAGTCCTGCACCAGCACGGTCGCGCCGGGCGCCGCCTCCTCGGCGAGGGCCTCGGCGAACGCGTCGTCGTACGCCCGGTAGGCCTCCCACTCGCGCCGGCTGCGCTCGCCGAAGGAGGGCGACGTCGACAACGGGTGCAGCAGGTGGCTGGTGAACCAGAGCGTGCTGTTGGCCACCCGGTTGTAGGCGCGGTCGAAGGTCACCGGGTCGATGTCGAGCATGCGCACGCCGGCCGGCAGCATCCCGGGCGTGCGCGCGGCCCGTCGGTCGGCGTCGTTCAGCGCCGCGCAGACCCACACCGCGCCGTCCAGCGGCCGGCCGCCCAGCGCGCTCACCAGCCCGCC
>JAOPWI010000311.1 GCA_025965755.1 Frankiales bacterium
CCGCCTCCGAGACGACCCGGGCGGTCCCGATGGCCCGGGCGGCCCGCCGGCGCAGGCCGTCGACCGGAAGCGGCCGGGCCGAGCCGGCCAGCACGACGTTGCCGAAGCGCCGGCCCCGCAGCACGCCCGGATCGGCCAGCAGCACCACGTGGGGGAACACCTCGTGCAGGGTCGCGACCTGCCGGCGCGAGAAGGCCAGCGGCGGGCCGTCGGCCACGTTGAGCACGTACGTCCCGCCCGGCCGCAGGACCCGCCGCACCAGCTGGACGTGCTCGACCGTGCTGGTGTGCGGGGGCAGGGCGGCGCCGCCGAAGACGTCCCCGACGACGACGTCGCTGCTGCCGGCCTCCAGGCGGGCCAGCTCCGCCCGCGCGTCGCCGATGCGCAGCCGGAAGCCCTGCGTGCCGAGCTGCGTGCGGACCAGCTCCGCGACGCCGGCATCGGCCTCGACGACCAGCTGGCGCGAGCCCGGACGCGTGGCCGCGACGTAGCGGGCGAGCGTGCAGGCACCGCCGCCCAGGTGCAGCGTGTCCAGCGGATCGCCGTCCGGGGCGAGCAGGTCGAGCAGGTCGCCGACGAGGCGGACGTACTCGAACTCCAGGTGGGTGGGGTCGGCCAGGTCGACGTAGGACTGCGGAACCCCCTCGACGGCCAGCTCCCAGCCGGACTCCCGGTCGGCGTCCTGCAGCAGCTCGGCCGTGCCGGCGTCGACCGGGTAGCGGCCGGCCAGGGGAGGGAGTCGGCGTCGGGGCACGATTCGCACCGTAAGGCGTCGAATCCGGAGTGTGAGGGGCGGCCACGCTCTAGCCTTCCGGAGTGACACCGCCGTCGGCCCCGGAGCCCCGGCTCTCGTGCGACGCGTGGGAGCTGGTGAGCGGTCAGCTGCCCGTCGCGGTCGTCGTGGTGGACCTGCACGGCCGGGTCGTGTCCTGGAACGACGGCGCGCAGGCGCTGTACGGGTGGCCCGCCGCAGCGGCCGTCGGCCGCCCGGCCCGCGAGGTCATCACCGTCCTGCCCGACCAGCTCGACCTGGCTGCCGAGGTGCGGAGCCGGACCATGGCGGGCGAGGACTGGCAGGGCGAGTTCGTGACGCGGCACCGGGACGGCCGGCGGCTGGTCGTGCGGGTCAACAACCGGCCGCTGCGCGGCCCCGACGGCGAGGTGACCGGGGTCGTCGGCGTCTCGCTGGACCTGTCGCCCTACCGGGAGGCCATCGAGGCGCGGGAGGCCCAGCTCGACCAGGCCCAGCGGCGCACGCAGCGGCTGGCCGACCGCAACTCCCGGCTCGTGGAGATCAGCGAGGCGCTCGGGCGGGCGCTCACCGGCGAGGAGGTCGTCGCGGCGGTCCTGGGCCAGGGCGTGGCGGCGCTGGGCGCCCAGGCCGGCGGGGTCGTGCTCATCGAGGACGACCACCTGCGCGTGCTGGGGGCGGTCGGCTACGAGCCCCACGTGGCGCAGGCCTACGACGGGCTGCCCCTCGACGCGTCGTCGCCGCTGACCGACGTGGTGCGCCGCGGCCGGCCCCTGCGGACGGGCGCCGCGGCGGAGCTGGCCGCGCTCTACCCGCACCTGCCGCACTCCGTGCTCAGCCACTCCTTCGCCGGGGTTCCGCTCGAGGTCGACGGCCGGGTCATCGGCGCGATGGCGCTGTCCTCGACGTCGGAGGAGAGCTTTCCGGCCGAGGAGATCGCCTTCCTCCAGACGCTCGCCCGCCACTGCGCCCAGGCGCTCGAGCGCGGCCGGCTGTTCGCGGCCGAGCAGACGACGCGCGAGCGCATGGCCTTTCTGGCGATGGCCAGCGAGCGGCTGTCGGCGTCGCTGGACGTCTCGGAGACGCTCGACGCGGTCGCCGCCCTGGCCGTGCCGGCGCTCGGCGACTGGTGCTCGGTGCACCTGCTCGACGAGCAGGGCGCGCCGCAGCTCGTCGGCGTGCACCACCGCGACCCCGAGCGCTACACGATCCTGCGCGACCTGTTCGAGCGCTACCCGCCCGAGCCCGACCGCGGCGCGGGCGTCGGGCAGGCCGTCGGCGAGCAGCGGCTGGTGCACCACCGCCGGTTCCCCGAGCAGGCGCTGCGGGCCATCGCGCGCAACGACGACCACCTCGCGGGCCTGCGCAAGCTCCGGCTCGGCAGCGCGCTCGTCGTTCCGCTGGCCGTGCCCACCCGGACGCTGGGCGTGCTGACCCTCGTGCGGGACGAGGAGGACGCCTACGACGAGTCCGACATCAGCCTCATGACCGACCTGGCCCGGCGCATGGCGACCGCGGTCGACAACGCGCTCCGCTTCGGCCAGGAGCGCCAGACGGCCGTGACGCTGCAGCGCTCCCTGCTGCCCCGCAACCTGCCGCACCTGCCGGGCCTGCGCCTCGCGCACCGCTACCTGCCGGGCACGGTCGGCGCCGCGGTCGGCGGTGACTGGTACGACGTCCTGCCCCTGCCCGGCGGCCTGGTCGGCCTGGTCATCGGCGACGTGATGGGGCGCGGGGTGGAGGCCGCCGCCGTGATGGGCCAGCTGCGGGCGGCGCTGCGGGCGTACGCCATGGTCGAGCCCAGCCCGGCCGCGGTTCTCGGGCTGCTCGACGCGGCCGTCGGATCGCTGGAGCAGACGGCGATCACCACCTGCCTGTACGGCGTCTTCGACCCGCAGACACGGCTCCTCCGGCTGGCCAGCGCCGGGCACCTGCCGCCGCTGATCGTGCACGCCGAGGGCGGCGGGTCCTACGTGGAGCTGGAGCCGGGCCCGCCGCTGGGCGTCGCCTGGGACGAGCCGCCGGAGACCGAGGTCGAGGTGCCCGAGGGCGCCGTGCTGCTGCTCTACACCGACGGGCTCGTGGAGGGCCGGCACCAGCCGGTCGAGGAGGGGATGCTGGCGCTGCGCAACGCGGTGGCGCCGCCTCCCGAGCAGGACGTCGAGCAGCTGTGCGACCGGGTGCTGCGCGCGACCGGGCGCGACGGTCGCCCCGACGACGACAGCGCCCTGCTCGCCATCGGCACCGACCGGCGCAGCACCGGCCGCCCCGGCGACGTGCACCTGCACCTGGCCGGCCACCACTCCGAGATCGCCCGCGCCCGTCTCCTGGCCGCGGGCTGGGCCAGGGACGCCGTCGTCGACCAGCACGACGTCGCCCTGCTCGTCACCGAGCTCGCCACCAACGCCCTGCGGCACGGCGGGCCGGGCGTCGACATGTGGCTGCGCACGCGGCCCGGGGCGCTGCGCTGCGAGGTC
This sequence comes from Frankiales bacterium, assembly GCA_025965755.1. Taxonomy (GTDB): domain Bacteria; phylum Actinomycetota; class Actinomycetes; order Mycobacteriales; family SCTD01; genus RYN-170. The sequence continues at coordinate 3,229 of JAOPWI010000311.1, forward strand.
GTCGACGGCCGGGCGAGCGCCGTGCCGCAGCTGCTCGAGCCGGACGAGGAGGCCGAGGGCGGGCGCGGCCTGGTCGTGGTGCACGCTCTGGCGGACCGGTGGGGGTCCGAGACCCTGTCCGCCGGCAAGTGCGTGTGGTTCGAGCTGGATCGTGAAGGAGACCTGTGAGCAGTCGCGAGGTACGTCTGGCCGCCCGTCCCGTCGGAGAGCCTGTGCCCTCCGACTTCGAGCTCGTCGAGGTGGACGTTCCGGCTCCGGAGGAGGGCCAGGTGCTGGTCCGCAACCTGTGGATGTCGGTCGACCCCTACATGCGCGGTCGCATGAACGACACCAAGAGCTACGTCCCGCCGTTCCAGCTGGGCAAGGCGCTGGAGGGTGGCGCGGTCGGCGAGGTGGTCGAGTCCACGGTGGACTCGCACGCCGTCGGCGACCTCGTCCTGTCCAACACCGGCTGGCGGGAGCTGGCCGTCGGGCCGGCCAAGCACTTCTCGCGGGTGGACCGGATCGACGCGCCCTCGCACTACCTCGGCGCGCTCGGGATGCCGGGCCTGACGGCGTACGCCGGGCTCCTGCGCAGCGCGGAGTTCGCGAACGGCGAGACGGTGTTCGTCTCCGGCGCGGCGGGTGCGGTGGGCAGCATGGTCGGGCAGCTGGTCAAGCTGCGCGGCGGCACCGCGATCGGCAGCGCCGGCTCGCCGGAGAAGGTCGCCTGGCTCAAGGAGATCGGCTTCGACCAGGCCTTCGACTACCACGACGGCCGGGTGACGGACCTGCTGGCCAAGGCGGCTCCGGAGGGCATCGACGTCTACTTCGACAACGTCGGCGGTGACCACCTCGAGGCCGCCATCGCGTCGCTCCGGCTGCACGGCCGGGCCGCGATCTGCGGGATGATCTCGCAGTACAACGCCACCGAGCCGAGCCCGGCACCCCGCAACATGACGATGATCGTGGGCAAGCGACTGGTCCTGCGCGGCCTGCTGGTGAGCGACCACCAGGACCTCACCCAGCAGTTCCGGGCCGAGGTGGGTGCCGCGATCGCCGACGGACGCGTCCAGGTGCGCGAGACCGTCGTCGAGGGGATCGAGCACGCGGCGCAGGCCTTCATCGGCATGCTGCGCGGTGAGAACACCGGCAAGATGCTCGTCAAGCTCTGATGCGCGGGCGCCCGTTGCTGACTGCCGCCGTCGCGGTGGCAGTGCTGGTGGCGCCCGCCCTGGCCGCCGACCCCGCGCCGTACGTCCAGGACGGCGGCGGGTTCGGCTCGGTCCTGGCGTACGGGCAGGGCGAGGTGGCCGATGCCGCCGAGGTCGCCGCCCACCTCGCGACCGGTGCGGTGCCGCCGTCGTTCGTCAACCAGGCGGGCCACTACAACGCGGGCATCGCCAGCGACGACCCGGCGAAGCTCTTCAAGAACGCGTCGTTCCAGCCGGAGAGCGCCGGCGGGGCGCTGACCGCGCCCCGCGACGGGGTGCGGATCCTGCGCGACCGGACCTACGCGGTGCCCCGCATCTACGGCGACACCCGGGCCGACGTCATGTACGGCGCGGGCTACGCCGCAGCGCAGGACCGGCTGTTCTTCATGGACGTGCTGCGCCGGACCGCCGAGGGGCGGCTGTCCGGGCTGCTCGGGCCGGACGCCGCGCGAGGCGACAGCATCGCGCTCGGCACCCTGGACCTGTCGCCGGAGGAGCTGACGGCGGAGGTTCACGACCTGCCGCGGGTCCGCGGCGCGGAGGGCGCGCGGGCGCTGCAGGACCTCACGGCGTACGTCGAGGGCATCAACGCCTACATCGCGGCGACCCGGACGGACCCGCGGCTGCTGCCGGGGGAGTACCCGGCGCTGGGCGCTCAGCCCGAGCCGTGGACCCTCGCGGACTCGGCGGCCACCGGCTACCTGCTGATCGGGCAGTTCACCGCCTTCGGCCACGGCGAGGCGCAGCAGTCGATGATCCTCGCCGGGCTGCAGCGCAGGCTGGGGGCGGCCGCCGGCGCGGCCGTCTACCGGGACCTGCGCCGGGCCGAGGACCCCGAGACGACGTTCACGACGCGGCAGCGGTTTCCCAGCGACGATCCCGGCCCGGTCGACCCGCGGGCCCGCGCGGTCGTCGATCCGGGGTCCTACGCGCTGCGGGACGCGGTGTCGGCGTCCGGTTCCGCGTCGCCGGCCGCCCTTCCGGCCTGGGCCGCCCGGCTGGCCCGCCACGGCCTGCCGCTGACCAGGCAGGCCTCCAACGCCGTGCTCGTGGCCGGCGCGCACTCCGCCAGCGGGCGGCCGCTGGCGGTCACCGGCCCGCAGGTCGGCACCTTCTCCCCGCAGATCCTCGTCGAGCAGGAGCTGCACGGGCCGGGGATCCAGGTGTCCGGCATGACGTTCCCCGGCGCGTCCCCGTACCCCCTCATCGGCCACGGGCTGGACTTCTCCTGGACCGGCACGTCGGCGTTCGGCGACAACATCGACACCTTCGCCGAGCAGCTGTGCAACCCCGACGGTTCGGCCGCCTCGCGGGAGTCGCGCCACTACCGCTACCGCGGTCACTGCGTCGCCTTCACCTCCCGAGAGCAGCGGGTGCCGACGCCGGCGTCGCCGACCGCGCCGCGGCCGCCGGGCGAGGTGGTCCTCACCACCCTGCGGTCGGTGCACGGGCCGGTGCAGGGCTTCGCCACGGTCGGGGGGCGTCCCGTCGCGCTCACCTTCAGCAGCGGCGTCTACCGGCAGGCGATCCAGAGCCTGGTCGCGTTCCAGCGCCTGGCCGAGAACCGCGTCACCTCGCCGGCCTCCTTCGAGGCGGCGATGCGGCTGTTCACCGGCAACGAGAACTGGTTCTACAACGACGCCCGCTCCATCTCCTGGCTGCAGTCGGGCCGCTTCCCGAAGCGCGCGCGCGGCGTCGACCTCGACGTCCCGACCTGGGGCACCGGGGCGTACGACTGGCAGGGCTTCTCCCCCTCGACGTTCGGCTACACGCCGCTGCCGGCGTCGGCCAACCCGCGCGCGACCGACCCGGAGCAGGGCTACCTGCTCAGCTGGAACAACAAGGCCGCCCCGGGCTGGCGGGCGCCGCCCGGCGTGTGGTCCTACGGCGCCTCGCAGCGCAGCAGCCTGCTGGAGCTGCCGCTGCGCGGCCGCATCGCCAAGGGCAAGCTCGACCTGGCCGCCGTCGCCAAGGTCAACGCCGGAGCCGGCACGCGGGACCTGCGCGGCTACGACGTGCTGCCGCAGCTGCTGGCCGTTCTCGGCACCCCCTCCGCGGCCGACCAGCCGGTCGTCGACGCGCTGCGTGCCTGGCAGCGGTCGGGTGCGCACCGGCGCAGCGTCTCCGGCGGGCCGGCGTATGACGCGTCCGCCGCCGTGCTGGCGTTCGACGCCTGGTGGCCGCGGGTGGTCAGCGCGGTGTTCGAGCCCGTGCTCGGCAAGGACCTGCTGGCGCAGGTGGCCCGCGACGAGCTGCTGCCGCTGACCGCTGCGCCGACGGCGCAGGGTTTCTTCGGCGGCTGGCAGAGCCACGTCAAGGCCGACCTGCGCCGGGTCCTCGGCCAGCGCGTGCTCGGCGGCCAGTCGCGGACCTACTGCGCAGGCGGCTCCCTCGCCGGCTGCCGGGCCCTGCTGCTGTCGTCCCTGCGCGCGGCCGTCGCCTCGGTCGCTGCGGCGCAGGGCACGACCGACCTCACCGCCTGGCGCAAGCCGGTCCTGTGCCCGGACGCGCCGGGAACCTGCGACCAGATCCTCCCGACCGCCGCCGGCGCGGTCGCGACCCCGCCTCAGCCGTGGCAGAACCGGGGCACGTTCCAGCAGGCCGTCGAGGTGGGCCGGGCGGTGGCCAGGTAGCGCCGCTCCGGTCCGGCGGCGCGCCGCCCGCCGCCGGACCCCGCGGTCGCAGGCCTCAGGCCGGCAGCCGCTCCCCGTCGCCGATCGAGGCGGGCGCGTCGCCGGACTCGGTTGCCGAGCCGAGGGCGGCAGCGCGCGGCATGCCGAGCGCGTACGTGCCCTCGCGCTTGAGCACGTTGCGGGCGACCACCTGCTGCAGCGTGACGGTCCGCTCGGACCGCCCGCGGCCGAGAAAGCTGACCGCCCAGTGCAGCAGCGTGGTGAGGCGGTTCTTGAAGCCGATGAGGTAGACGATGTGGATCACCAGCCACATCAGCCAGGCGAGAAAGCCCGACAGCCGCAGCGGCCCCACGGCGGCGACCGCGTTGAAGCGCGAGACGGTCGCCATGCTGCCCTTGTCGACGTAGCGGAACGGCTGCCCGCTGGCCTTGCCGGCCAGGCGCCGGCGAATCTGCCCGGCCGCGTGCTGGGCGCCCTGCATGGCGACCTGCGCGACGCCCGGCAGCCGGTCGAGCGACATCATGTCGCCGACGACGAAGACCTCCGGATGCCCCGGCAGGGTGAGGTCCCGGTTGACCGGCACCCGACCGGCGCGGTCCACCTGGACGCCGGCCTGCTCGGCGATCTGCTTGCCGATGGGCGCGGCGCTGACACCGGCGGCCCAGACCTTGGTACGGGAGGGGATGCGGCGCCGGGCGCCGCCGGCGTCCTCGACGTCGATGCCGGTCGCGTCGACGCCGACGACCTTGGCCCCGAGCTGCACCTCGACCCCGATGTCGTTGAGCTTGGCCTCGGCCCGCTGGGACAGCTTCTGGCCGAACTGGCCGAGCACGGCGTCGGCCGCGTCGAGCAGGATGACCCGCGAGGTCTTCGGGTCGATGCTGCGAAAGTCGCGGCCGAGGGTGCGCCGGGCCAGCTCCGCGATCTGACCGGCCATCTCCACCCCGGTCGGCCCCGCCCCCACGACCACGAAGGTCAGCCAGGCGTCCAGGGCCGCCGGGTCGCTCTCCAGCTCGGCCATCTCGTACGCCCCGAAGATGCGGCCCCGGAGCTCGAGCGCGTCGTCGATGGACTTCAGGCCGGGCGCGAACTCCGAGAAGTGGTCGTTGCCGAAGTAGGACTGGCCGGCGCCCGCCGCGACGATCAGCGTGTCGTACTCCGTGACGTGGCTGCTGTCGATGGCCAGCGACGTGACGGTTCTGCGGGCCAGGTCGACCTCGGTCACGTCGCCGAGCAGGACGCGCGCGTTCTCCTGCCGGCGCAGGATCTCGCGGGTCGCCGGGGCGATCTCGCCGGGCGACAGGATGCCGGTGGCCACCTGGTAGAGCAGCGGCTGGAACAGGTGGTGCCCGGTACGGGCGATGAGCGTGACGTCGACGTCGGCCCGCTTGAGCTTCTTGGCCGCGAACAGGCCGCCGAAGCCGGACCCGATGATCACGACGCGGTGCCGAGCACCCTGGTGCCTGGTCATGTGGTGCCCCTTCCCGTGGGCGAGCGGCTTCACCCGCCTGCTACAGCGCCGGAAGGGGCGCCGATGATCCCGTCGGGAGCCGTCTCCACCTGGCTGTCCACCTCCTGGGCGACGGCCGCGGCCATGGCGCTGCGGAAACTCGCGAGCAGGGCCTGCGCGGCGACCGGCTGCAGCCGCTCGACCACCTCCTGAATGCGCGGCCAGCCGTCGGCCGGCGTGCCCTGCGCGACGAAGTCCTGCCAGACCGTGCGCCGGAACATGTCGACGTAGATGTCCGCGGCCTGCTCGACCAGCTCGATGACCTGGCGCTGCGCCTCCACCAGCGCCTCCGGGCGGATGCCCAGCCGGACCACCTGGATGCCGGCCTCGAGCAGCGTCGGGTCCAGGATGCGGATGCGGTCGTCCTCCAGGAGCTCGAGCACCCCCATGGCGGCCAGGTCGGCCAGCACGCCGGGGGCGGACGGGACCCCGACGCGGGCGGTCAGCGTCGCCACGTCGGACTCCACGGGCAGGTCCGGCAGCCAGGGCGCGATGAGCGCGCGGTGCAGCGCCAGCGAGCCGGCGCTGGCCGTGGTGGGCGTCGACTCGAGGGCCCGCTCGACGGCGGCGAGCGTGTAGCCCTGGCCGAGCATCTCGCGCACGAGCATGAGCCGGGCGACGTGCTCGGGCCCGTACCAGCCGGTCCGGCCGACCAGCCGGGGCGCGGGCAGCAGGCCGCGGGCGGCGTAGGCCCGCACGTTGCGCACCGTCATGCCGACCCGCGCCGCGAGCTGGTCGACGGTCAGCTCCTCGTCGGGCACGGTGCGTCCTCTCCCTGTTTGCCGGGGACGGCCTGCCCGGCGGCGGCCGGGCCCTCACGCTCGTCGTCCGGGGTGTGGCGGTCGCGCCACATCACACCGCCGATCGCGAGCACCGCCAGCAGCGCCGGGACGAAGAAGGGCAGGGCCACCACCAGCGGGTGGTGGGCGTAGACCATCGCCGTCACGCCAGGCCGGGACGCAGGGCGGCCGCGCCGGCGCCCTTCGGGGGCGAGGGGGGCGGCGGGATGCTGCCGGTGCCCTCACCGGTGCGCCGGGCCAGCCGGCCGACGCCCCAGGCCAGGGCGACGATCAGGGCGATCGAGCACAGCAGGACGACCAGGTTGGCCAGGCCCCAGCTCCAGGCCGGCACGTCGAGCTGGCGCTCCCGCTGCAGCAGCGCGATCTCCGGGACGAACGCCCGGGTCGAGCGGGCCTGCGCCGGCACCTGCTCGGCCTGGATCGCGTCGTCCTGCGGCAGGAACACCGGCGAGGCGGTCAGCGTGCGGCCGTCGTGGACGCGCAGCAGCGTCTTCCAGTCGCCGTCGACCGGGATCGGCTCGGTGGAGCGGTAGGTGCCCGGGCCGGTGCGCTCGAGCCGGTCGACGACCAGCCCGCCACCCTGCCAGGCGGTCAGCTGCACCCAGGCCGGGCCGTCGGCGACGGTGGCCGGATCGAGCGTGACCTGCGCGCTGGCCAGGCCGGTCTCGGCGCCGGTCAAGGCCACCGTGGCGCGGGCGCCGTCCGGGACGGTGGCGTACAGCCCGTTGGCGGTGGCGGCGGTGAGGACCAGGACGCTGGCGACCAGGGCCGGCCGGGCGATGCCGGGGCGGGGAAGGCGACCGGCGAGGCCCTCGGCCAGCAGGGCGCCGCAGGCACCGGCCGCGACGGCGACGGCCACCGACATGATCAGCCCCTCCACCCACACGTCGCGGGTCCAGGGCAGCGGCATGGCGAACCAGGACCAGGCCGCCTCGATGCCCGTGCCGACGGTGCCGACGGCCAAGCCGGCGACGACGCCGAACAGCAGCGGGCGGCGGATCAGGCCGGACAGCGCGACCAGCTCGACGAGCACGGCCGACCCGACGTACAGCGGAAAGGACGGCGTCGGCTCGCCGAGGACCGGGCCGACGAGCAGGCTCATGACGCCGCGGATGACGAGGAAGAACAGCGCGCAGGCGACCGCGCCGCCCGGGCCGGCGATGAGCCGGGCGGCGACCAGCGCGAGTCCGGCGGCGGCGGCGATCATCATCGGCTGCAGGACCAGGCGGAACTGCGGCACGCCGAAGTCGAACTCGGCCTGAAAGACCGACAGGCCGATGAGCATGCCGCCGAGCGCGAAGGTGCGCAGCAACCAGGCCACGACCGGCGTCTGCGCGTGGCTGAGCGGCGTGGCGGAGCGGCCCTCCTGCTCGAGCACGAGCATGCCGATCAGCGACAGCCCGGCGCCGGTGATGAGCATGAGGTGGGTCGGCCCCCACAGGGTCACGTCCTGGCCGAACAGGCGGTGCCAGACGTCGTCGAGCGGAAAGCCGAGCAGCGCGTAGAAGCCGGCACCGGCGACCAGCAGGCCGCCGACGGGCGCCCGCCAGGTGCGGGTGATGCGCACCGCGGCCGGCCCGGGCTCGTCGTCCAGCGGCAGCACGATGGCGAGCATCCCGGCGGTGAAGACGAGGAACAGCCCGACCAGGATGAAGTAGTGGGCCGGATTGGCCAGCGGCCCCTCGTCGCGGCCCTGGCCGATGTGCAGCGAGATGTCCCAGAGCATGCCGAACAGCGCCGTGAGCAGCGCCACCGTGTTGAGCAGGCTGGGCAGGGCCACCCAACCGGGCCGGCCGGTGCGCGCCCCGGCGGCGGTCGCGAACCGCCCCAGCCAGGTGATCCGGCGGGTGCGGTGGGCGACGGCGATGCCGAACAGCACCAGCGTCACGAGGCCCACGCCGGCGGTGGCGGCGAAGACCTCCCCGAGGGCGGCACCCCCCGCGGGCGGGGTGCTGGAGGCCAGGACGACGGCAGCAGCGCTCATGCGGCAAACATGACATCCGACATGTCACATGTCAACGTCCGGCGCCGGGCGGACGGCTGGCAGAGTGGTGGGGTGAGCCGCGCATCCCTGGACAAGCACCCCGCCGAGGTGGCCGCGATGTTCGACGACGTCGCGCCGCGCTACGACCTCACCAACACCGTGCTGTCGCTCGGCCAGGACCGCGGCTGGCGCAAGGCCGTCGCGGCGGCGCTCGACCTGGCGCCGGGGGAGCGGGTCCTCGACCTGGCCGCCGGAACGGCCACGAGCAGCGCGGCGCTCGCCCGCGGCGGCGCGCGGGTGGTCGGCTGCGACTTCTCCCTCGGCATGCTCCAGGTCGGCCGCCGAGCCGGCCACCGCGACGTGCAGCTGGTGGCCGGCGACGCCCTCGCGCTGCCCTTTCGCGACGACGCCTTCGACGCGGTGACCATCTCGTTCGGCCTGCGCAACACCGCCGACCCGGCCCAGGCGCTGCGCGAGCTGCTGCGCGTGACCCGCCCCGGTGGCCGGCTCGTCGTCTGCGAGTTCAGCGCGCCGACCTGGCGGCCGTTCCGCGTGGTCTACCTGGAGTACCTCATGAAGGCGCTGCCCGCCGTTGCCCGTCGGGTCAGCAGCGACCCGGAGGCGTACGTCTATCTCGCCGAGTCGGTCCGCGCCTGGCCGGCCCAGGCGGCGCTCGCGACGCAGGTGGAGCGGGCCGGCTGGGCTCAGGTGGCCTGGCGCGACCTGACCGGCGGCATCGTGGCGCTGCACCGGGGCACCCGGGTCTGAGCCCGGCGTTGGTGTGAGACCGGCGTTTCCCCGGCGTGGGCCCGGGCACCGGGGCGGGATGACGTCACCGCCGATGCCCG
>JAOPWI010000325.1 GCA_025965755.1 Frankiales bacterium
ACCGCGGGCGGTCGACCTCCTCGTGCAGCAGCCGGCGCAGCACGGCGGCGTGGCGCGCGGCCTCCGACGCCCGGTCGCGGAAGTGCTTGCCGGACCAGGCCCGGCCGGCGGCCTCCGCCGTCTCGGCCACGCGGACCGCCAGGGCCTGCCGCTCCTCCAGGGCACGCAGCGCCATGCCGAGGGCCGTCTCCACCTCCAGGTCCTGGCGCTCCGCCAGGCTCTCGACCGACCAGGCATGGCCGGTGCGGCAGCGAAAGCGCAGCAGCGGGCCGTCCTGGATCTCCCAGAGCACTCCCGAGCAGTCGGGGCAGGACCAGGCGCTCGGGACACCGGGGTGGTCGGCGGTGTAGGGGCCCGGGGACTCGCCCAGCGCCATGGCGACCTCGACGGCGTCGACCGCGGCGGCGTGCTGCTCGAGCGCCGGCGGGGGCGGCGGCGGGCTGTGCACCAGCCGGGTCACGACCTCGGCCAGGGCCGACAGGGGGGCGGTGCTGGCGCCGGGCACGGAGGCGAGGGCGTTGCGCGGCATGCCGGGGAACAGCGCGTCCTGCGGGTCCTGGACCAGGGCCGCCCCACCGTGCCGGGCGACGGCGAGCAGGCCGGCGCTGCCGTCGTCGAGGTTGCCGGTGAGCACCACCCCGACGACCTTGCTGCCCGCATCGTGCGCGGCGGACCGGAACAGCACGTCGATCGCCGGGCGGAAGCCGTTCTCCGGCGCAGCCGAGGTGAGGACGACCTTGCCGTCGCACACCACCATGTGCCGCTCCGGCGGCGCGACGAGGACCGTGCCGGGCAGCAGCGGGTCACCGTCGACGGCCGCGCGCACGGGCAGCGCGCTGGACCGCGCGAGAATGGCCGGCAGCACGCTGGTCGCCCCCTGCCGGGGCAGGTGGAGCACCACCAGCACGCAGGCCGGCAGGTCGGCGGCGAGCCCCTCGACGAGCGTCCGCAGCGCCTCCACCCCTCCGGCCGACCCGCCGACCACGACGAGGTCGTGCACGTCGCCGCCGGTCCCTCCCGCGGGGCCGACGGCTTCGTCCTGCGTTGCGGACATGGGGTGGTCCTCTCAGCTGGTGCCGTCGTGGCGCAGGCCTACCCCGCTGCGCGCCGTCGGCCCACCGGGGAGGCGCCTAGCCCGAGACGGCCTCCAGCACGTCGTCGGAGACGTCGGCGTTGAACCAGACGTTCTGCACGTCGTCGAGGTCCTCGAGCGCGTCGATCAGCTTCAGCACCTTGCGGGCCGGCTCCTCCTCGAGCTGCACGCTGACGCTGGGCAGCCAGGCGATGTCGGCGCTGTCGACGGTCAGCCCGGCGTCGGCGCAGGCGAGCCGGACGGCGTGGGTGTCGGTCGCGTCGGACACCACCTCGAAGGCCTCGCCCATGTCGTTGACCTCCTCGGCGCCCGCGTCCAGGACGGCGAGCAGCACGTCGTCCTCCGTGAGCCCGTCGGTCTTGGTGACCAGAACGATGCCCTTGCGGTTGAACAGGTAGGCCACCGAGCCGGGGTCGGCCGGATTGCCGCCGTTGCGGGTGATCGCGGTGCGCACCTCGGCCGCGGCCCGGTTGCGGTTGTCGGTGAGGCACTCCACGAGCAGCGCGACGCCGGCCGGGCCGTACGCCTCGTAGGTGATCTCCTCGTACGCGACCGAGTCGGCGCCCTCGCCGCTGCCGCGCTTGACCGCGCGGTCGATGTTGTCGTTGGGAACCGACTGGCCCTTGGCCTTGGCGATGGCGTCGGCCAGCGTCGGGTTGCCCGCCACGTCGCCACCGCCGGTGCGCGCCGCCACCTCGATCGTCTTGATGAGCTTCGCGAACAGCTTTCCGCGCTTGGCGTCGACGACCGCCTTCTTGTGCTTGGTCGTCGCCCACTTGGAGTGGCCGCTCACGGATGCTCCCCCTCGATCGGTCTGGCCAGGGACTCTAGTGGAGCCCCTTGACGAACAGCTCGTGCACGCGGGCGTCCCCCGTGAGCTCCGGATGAAAGGACGTGGCGAGCAGCGCGCCCTGCCGGATGGCGACCGGGTGGCCGCCCGGCTCGCGGGCCAGCACCTGCACCCCCTCGCCCAGCCGCTCGATCCACGGCGCGCGGATGAAGACCGCGTGCACCGGCTCGGGCAGCCCGACCAGGTCCAGCTCGGCCTCGAAGGAGTCGACCTGCCGGCCGAAGGCGTTGCGGCGCACGCTCACGTCCAGCCCACCCAGCGTCGGCTGCCCGGGCGTGCCGTCGACCACCTCGTCGGCCAGCAGGATCATGCCGGCGCAGGAGCCGTACGCCGGCAGGCCGCCGCGCAGCGCCTCGCGCAGCGGCTCGAGCAGGTCGAACACCGTCAGCAGCCGGCCGATGGTCGTCGACTCCCCGCCGGGCACGACGATGCCGTCCAGGCCGGCCAGGTCCTGCTCCCGGCGCACCGGGACGGGCACCGCCCCCACCTGCGTGAGGGCGGCGCTGTGCTCCCGGACATCGCCCTGCAGGGCGAGCACGCCGACCCGGCGGGCCGCCCGCGGTGCGGTCACCAGCCCCGGGTGGCCAGCAGGTCGCCGGCGCCGAGCTTGTCGGCGGCGATGCCGACCATCGCCTCGCCGAGACCGCGGCTGACCTTGGCGATGCGCTCGGCGTCCTGGAAGGAGGCGGTCGCCTCGACGCACGCGCGGGCGCGCTGGGCCGGGTCCCCGGACTTGAAGATGCCGGAACCGATGAAGACGCCGTCGGCGCCGAGCTGCATCATCATCGCCGCGTCGGCGGGGGTGGCCACGCCGCCGGCGGTGAACAGCACGACGGGCAGGCGCCCGAGCTCGGCGGTCTCGCGGACCAGGTCGATCGGCGCGCTCATGAGCTTGGCGGCCTCGTACAGCTCGGTCTCGTCCATGACGGTGAGCCGCTTGATCTCACCCAGGATGGTGCGGATGTGGGTGGTCGCCTGGCTCACGTCACCCGTGCCGGCCTCCCCCTTGGAACGGATCATGGCCGCGCCCTCGGAGATGCGGCGCAGCGCCTCGCCGAGGTTGGTGGCGCCGCACACGAACGGCACGGTGAAGCGCCGCTTGTCGATGTGGTGGGCGTAGTCCGCCGGGGTCAGGACCTCGGACTCGTCGACGTAGTCGACGCCGATCGCCTGCAGAACCTGGGCCTCGACGAAGTGGCCGATCCGCGCCTTGGCCATGACCGGGATGGAGACCTCGGCCTGAATGCCGTCGATCATGTCGGGGTCGCTCATGCGGGCGACGCCGCCGTCGCGGCGGATGTCGGCCGGAACGCGCTCCAGGGCCATGACGGCGACGGCCCCGGCATCCTCGGCGATGCGCGCCTGCTCGGGCGTGACGACGTCCATGATGACGCCGCCCTTGAGCATCTCGGCCATGCCGCGCTTGACGCGGTCGGTGCCCTGGACGGTGGAAGCGGGGGCGTTGTCGGCGGACACGGGAGGTTCCTCGCAGTCGGTGGTCGAGACCACCGAGTCTACGGCCCGCGGGGCGGTCCGGCCGGGCTGCGATCCGTGACATAGGCGTCGTCGATGTCGAAGTGCAGGGGCATCACCCGGTGGCCGGCCAGGTGCAGTGCGCGCACCATCCGCCGGCCGCGGATCGCGCGCGTGTCGGTGACCGCCGCGTTGTGAAAGGAGCGGGCCAGGCCGACCCGCACCGCCGCGGTCGTCAGCTCCTCGACCAGCGGCCCGGGCGCGTCCGGTGGCAGCAGCCGGGCGGCCGCCCGCAGGGCCCGGGACAGGTCGTTCTCCAGCGCCTCGCGGTCGACCGGGCCCGCGGTCA